>NZ_JAKSXU010000187.1:0-68030 GCF_022829325.1 Methylobacterium sp. J-092
TTCTTCGACGGATGCCTCCATCGCGGCGGCAATATCGCCCGCGTTTCGCATGACGCCCTCGCAGGCGTTCAACGTATCGGCGGATCTCTCAAGAGCCCCGCGCAGCCGCGCCACCTCATCGGCGAGCCGGTCGCGGTCGGCTTCGGCTACGTTGCGCCTGTCGGCTTCGCGGATCAGCGCTCGTTGCCGCGTCTCCATGCGAGCGCGGACGTTCTCAACGCATGCTTTGGCGTTGGCGATGAAGTCCTCACCTCGTCGCGTGAAGAACTCCGAGCCGCCCCAGGTCAGGCCAGTCAGCGCCTTGGTCAGCGCTGTTCGATCCTTCTCCGCCTCCTCCGCGCGGGCCTCGGCGGCGGTGATGCGGTCGAGGATGGCCTGCCCGAACTTCGCGGCATCGGCCTCGCTCGGTTCGTCTCCGAGGGTCATCGCGTCGCAAGCCGGGCAGTAGATGTCCGAGTCGTCGCCACCGCTATTTGTGCCGCATAGCTCGGACGAACCGACCCAGCCGCAGTGCTCGCACTCCATCAGGAAATAGCGAGCGCGGACCGGGATCGGCGCCACCGTACGCGGCGAGGCTTTGCGGGCTGCTTCTTCGGCCGCGATCTCAGCCAACATCTCCGCGTCAGTCGGCTCGTGCCGTTCCCGCTCCTCTGCTGAGGCGGCGCGTTGGGGTGAGGGGGCGGTCATGACGGCCGCCTCCCCTTACCGATGCACTCGGTGATGTATTCGGTAACGACATAAGCGATGCGCTCGAAGCTCGCCGTCGTGATCGGATCGCGGGCCCGGAGTTGCGCAAGCGCGGTAGCGGCGTCTCGGTGGGGCGGTCGCTTGATGTCGCAGGCCGCCTCGGCGATCCGCAGCGTCAGTTCGGTGGCGTCCACCTCTGCGATGAGAAAGGTCTTCATACTCAGTTCCCTCCCTTGGCCGGAGAGGGAGCCGGGCGGACGGCCTGAAGCGTGAGGATGTCGTCCGCAAGCGCTCTCAGGCAGTGATGCCCCCAGACCGTTTCGTGGTCAGGCTGGGCCGGGTCTTGCGGCCAGAACTCAGCCCCGAAGTGAACAGAGCCGGGCGTCTCCGGGTAGTGCAGCGCGCCCGTCTCCGAATTGACGCCGCACGAGCCCTGCATCCGGATCCGTCCATGCTGCGTCAGGGCGCGGAAGCGAGCTGCGTCGAGAGCATCCCCCGCATCACCCTCGGCAACGGGCCGGACGGCGAGGGCGGCGACCAGCTTCGGGAGGTCCTCGTGGCTGATGCCGAGATTGAGGTTCCTGGCGAAGTGGTCCGTGGCCTTCTCATGCCACTCGGCTGCGGTCTCAGGCACCCATAGCGGGCTCCGCGTTGCCCCTTCCCCTCCCGCCGATGCGGCCGGCGCTGGGGAGGCGGGTCGGGTGGCGAGAGCTTCACGCTTCTCCATCTGCTCAACTTCCCCGCGCGCGGCGTCGATCGCAGATCTCAGGCTTTTTCGGGCTTCACCGACGAAAAATCGCCGCATGAACCGAAAACCGGACGCTTCCCCTTCAACTGATGGAATATGGTCGAAGGATATGCCCGTGCAGCTCTTTCGAGCGACTTGATCTAACCAATTTAGACGTTCTGCGTCGTCTAAATTAGAAGAATGCATGCCAATGATATCATCAAGGCCCCAGAAGTAATCTTGCCAATGATCCTCAACATATTGGTTGAGGGCCGAAACTTCTTCATAGCCAAGAGCATGGCCAATCATGCGCGCGATAATGCGCGCAACTCGCTCTCGCTCCACCGGATCGCCCGCGGCTCCGGCCGGGGTGCGGGACGCGAGGGGGATTTCTCGGATCAGCAGGGTCGCATCAGCGAGAGCGGCCCGAGACATGCCGTCCGCCTCGGGGATGCGTTCGTGCGCCATCTTGTTGACGGCGTCCGCGGCCTCGTCGCGCATGTCCATTCGGCCGGCGATGTAGCGTTCTCGCAGCCCCTCCTTCCCGCCATCGGCAGGCGGGGCCGCAAGAGCTTCGATGGTGAACCGGATCGCAAGGTCGAAGGCCTGCCAGAAGTCCGCGGGCAGGTTGTTGCCTCCGAACTCGGGCCAGGCCGCGTCCATGATCTGGCCGGGCACGCCGCGCTCGGTAGCCTCCGGCAACTCAATCGGGCGGTCCCAGGTCAGGGAAGCATAACCATCGGCTGGCCGTTCTCTTGCAGCGAGAGTGGCAGTGAGCTTCGGGTAGCGGCCGATCGATGTCTGGAACAGGGACTCGACGCCATCGGCAGGCGGGGCCGCAGGTGCGGAGGCGAGGGTGTCGGCGAGCACTTCGAAGCAGCGAACGGCATCGTCGTACTCCGAGCACATCCGCAGCGGGTGCCCATCGTCCTCGAAGTGGTAGTGCTCCACGAGGCGGCGAAGGCACTCGCGACCGTTGTGGATCGCGCCCTCCGGCACTGCTGCGGGTGCGCGCGGGGCGGGGGAGGCCGCGAGGGCGGCGGCGTAAGCCAAGATCGCATCCTGGACGATAGCCGCGGCCACGTCCTCTCGGCTCATGCTTAATGGGCTGCCGGGCGCATGCTGAGAATTGGCTCCAGCGAGCCGCTTCGATGTCGCCTCGCCAGCGACGTGGGCGGCCTCAACAGGATCGCATTCCACCTCCCGCAGCGTCGCCTCGGCCGTATGGGTCTGGGTCTGGGTCTGGGTCATGGCGTCACTCCGCGGCGAAGAGGGGCATCGCGACCGGGCCGGGCCGCGGGCGAGCGTGCTGAATGGGATCGGCGTAGTTCGCTGCGACCAGGGCGCGGGCCATGTCGGGGCAGACGCTGTTCCCGCACATCCGACCCTGCGCCTCGAGTGTCAGCGGGACGATGGTTCCGTCCGCGAGCTCGCCGCGATCGATCGTGTAGTCGGGCCGGAAGCCCTGGGCGTTGAAGCGCTCGCGCGGCGTCAGCATCCGCATGCCGATGTCGACGATGGCGTAGGGCTGGCCCTGGATCGTGACCGTGACGACGCCGTGCCGCGGCTTGGCGGTGAGCGTGTGGAGCGGTTCGTCGGCCGCCTGCGACGGCAGTCCCTCGCCGTAGTATTTCGCGAGGAAGGCGTAGACGGCCGCCGCGTGGTTGCCGCCGGCGGAGACCGTCGGCGCCGGGGCGTCGATGGGGCCGTCCCGGCGATCGGAGCCCCGCAGGTTCAGCAAGTGCGCCGCGACCACGTTCTGGTGCCCGCCCGCGGCCGTGATGGTGGAGACCGGGGTCCGAGCGTCCGTCCCGGGATTCACCGCACCATCCCGGGCCGTGTTGTGCTGGGCCAGGAACGCGGCGACCACGCCGGCCTTGCCCGCGCCGCCGGCGGTGATGGTGCCGACCGGCTCCTCGACGTCCGAGCCGACCGAGGCGCCGAACTGCCGAGTCATGTGGATCGCGGCGAGGCTGCCCTCGTTCCCGGTCGGGACGATGACGGGGGCGGGCTGGTCGACCGGACGGGACCGCGGCTCCTGGCCCGGCCGCTCGCCGTAGCGCGGCACCAGGATCCCCGAGACGAGGTGGCCGGGCAGCGCGTCGCTGGCGGTGATCGTGGCCGCTGGCAGATCGACGGGGCGAGTGCGCGGCTCGTCGCCGGGCTTCGCCTGCAGGCGTGGCGCGAGGAACGGCGCGACGACCGCGTGCGTGCCTGCCTGCGTGACGGTGCGCAGCGCGTCGTCGACGGGCCAGACGTTGGGGCCCCGGCCGGTTGTCTTGCCGTTGGCGACGTTCACGATCACCGGCGCGACGATCGCTTTCTGGTCCTTCGGGCTCGCCGTGATGGTGTGGAGCGGGTCGGACACGTCCCGGTTGCTGCCGCCCTGCTGCCCGAGGGTGACGAAGGGCATCACGACCGCCTCGCCGCGCTTCCCCGTCATCGTCGGCGCGGGCTCGTCTGCGGCATGGTCGCGGCCGGCGGTCGCCGCGCCGTGGTTCACCTGGACGAGGAACGGCTTCGCGGCGGTGATGACGTAGCGCCACGTTCCCTTGGCGATCCGCGCCATCGTGTTCGGCTTAAGTGGCCGCTGCGCCTTGATGCCGTGCTTCGCCTTGATCTCAGCCCTGGTGTCGAAGATCGACGGGCACGGCAGCGACCAGTCGATGATCTCCGCCGCGGTCCGCCAAGGCAGCAGCGTGCCCGCCAGGACGCCGGCCGACGTCGGCGCGCCGTGCGTCGCCTCCGGCCACACGATCGGCTTGCCGTCGCGGCGCGCGACCAGGAACAGGCGCTTGCGGATCGTCGGCGCGCCGTAGTCGCACGCGCGCAGCTCGCGCCACTCGACCGCGTAGCCCATCGCCTGCAGGGCCGCGACGAAGCTGCGGAACGTGGCGCCGCGCTGCAGCGGGCATGGTCGGCCGTCGTCGAGCAGCGGGCCCCAATCCTGAAACTCCTCGACGTTCTCCAGGAAGACGCAGACCGGGCGCTGCCAGGCCGGCAGGCTCTTGATCCAGCGCACGCCGACCCATGCGAGGCCGCGGATCGCCTTCTCGCGTGGCTTGCCGCCCTTGGCCTTGCTGAAGTGCTTGCAGTCCGGGGACATCCAGAGGAGGCCGACGGGCCGGTTCGCGCAGAGCGAGCGGGCGTCGACGTTCCAGACGTCCTCCTCGATGTGGTGCGTGCCCGGATGGTTGATCCGGTGCATGGCGAGCGCCATCGCGTCGTGGTTCAGCGCGTAGTCCGGATCGCGGCCGAGCGCGGCCCGGATACCCTCGGATGCGCCGCCGCCCCCGGCGAAGCTGTCGATGATGAGCGGGCGCAGCCTCACCGCCCTGTCCTTCCCGAGCGTGGGGGTGGTCGCGGTCATGCGGCAGTCCTCTGACCAGAGGCGCGGTGACGCGCGAGGATGACGCCGACGGAAGCCGGGGTGGAATCGACCATCGCGGCGATTTCGGTGTTGGACCGGTCAGGATCCGCCAGCTTGAGAGCGACGATCCGCTGGCCCTTGTCTCGAGCTTCGGTGAGGCCGCGAGATCCGAGGCGGGCGAGCAGATCGATCAGCCAGGGGCCGTCGACCTTGCGCATGTCGATCAGGCCCGCGTTCTGGACGATGAAGCGAGCGATCTCGGCCTCAGCGACGCGGTAGGCGTCTCCACCCTGGGCCGGACCGCGATTCCATCCGGCACGCTCGGCGACGAGCAGCCCCTTCACGATCCATCGGGTGATGACGCTGCCGGCGATGCCCAGGCAGTACCCGAGCCGCATCAGCGACATGTGCTCGTCGCTCGGGCCCGAGAAGCCCTGCGCACAAATCTGCTTCTGAATGGCAGCCGGTGTACGACTCCAGCCGCGCTTCCGCATTTCGCGGGACATCCTGGCGCGGCTCTTATGTTTGTTTTCCTCGATGTAAGTGATCTCGCAAGCAAGCCACGCGGTCGCCGCAGAAGGGCGGGCTCGCAGGCCGAGTGTGCCGGCCCGACGCGAGATCTGCTGTGGCGTCAACGTGAGCGCCTTAGCGGCGCGGATCACCGAGCCCGGGGTGTGGTTCTGGTAGGCTCGGCGGATCACGTCATCCATCTGGGGCGTGAATCGGACGATCAGGCTTGCCTGCGAGACCTGGAGACCAAGTTTGGCCGCCTTGCTCATAGTGCCACCCACGGTCCGACCGAGATCGGCAGCGCACCGCTTCGCGCCTCGAGCCTTGTAGTTCTGATGGAGGTACGCATCCTCCTTGAGGGTCCATGCACGACGCTTCATGCTCCCGGCCTCCGGTATCCCAAGGTGAGCTTGTCGACGGGGGTGGTGGCGCGGCGGGCGGGCGCGTAGCGGCGGAAGCCCTGGCTCTGCAGGCTCGCCGGCCGCTTGATGCCGAGGTGCGCATCCTCCCGGCGTTTGGCCTGGGCGATGTGCTTCACGTCCTCTCGGGTCTTCGCGAGGTGGCAGGGCGTGCAGATCACCTGGCAGTTCGACAGGGTCGGCGTGCCGGTCAGTCCGTCCGGGTTGATGTGGTCGTAGGCGAACTTGCCGGGCGTCAGCGGACAGCCGCAGCGGGAGCCGTCGACCAGCACGAACTCGCACTTGCCGGCGGCGCGCTCCCACGCGGTGCGCTTGACCGGCTTCGAGAACTCGGCGCGGTCGCGGCTCATGCCCGCTCTCCCATCGCCATCAGGGCGTCGATCAGCGCCTCGGCTGTCGCCGGGGCGATCGCAGTGTCGGTGTCGGGATCGCGGACGTCGGAGAGCACCGCCTTCATCGCGGCCACGGCGCTAAGCCGGCCATTGATGGACTGAGCGAGCTCGCGGGCCTGCGGAAGCGTGCCCGGGTAGACGCCGCTGGCGAACTCGGCGCCGTCGGCGCTGAAGGCGAGCCAGGGCTTCCCGTCCGCGTCGCGCATGCCAAAGTCGGCGGTGACGACCGGCGCGGCCGGCTTGGTGCGGGGTGCCATCACGCCACCCGCCGAGCGAGGGCCGCGGGCGCCACGCTGGCGGTGAGCACCACGGTGCGACGCGCGGCGGCGTTCAGATCCAGGCGGGCCGTCCAAGCCTTCTGCAAGCTCAGGCTGTCCGCGTAGCCAAGCCGCCGGACCTGTCCCGTCAGCACCTCTTCGGAGGCCGACCGAAAGTTGTCGATCGCGAACTCGGCGCCGATCCGGATCGAATGCGGGCTCCGCTGCGGGTCGCCGAGCTCCGCCGCGATCTTTCCCTCAAACGCCATGGCGATGACGGCCTTCGCCATCGCCTGGATCTTCTCGCAGGCGCGGTCCGCCGCGGCCTGGACGTCTTCGGCGATCAAAGGGCTGTCGGACTCTTGGACCAAGATGCACATGGCGGCCTCGGGCGGATGGGTGTCGGAAGGTCGAAGGGGGATTGGCGTCAGGCGGCCGCGGCCGGCGCGAGCGCGGCGATGCGGTTGACGCTGCTGAGGAAGAAGCGGTCGCCGCCCAGGGCGGTCAGCACCTCGGAGAGGACGGCCGCCTCCTCCGAGGTCATGTGCAGGGCTGTGCGACCGGCCCGGATCACGACCCGACGGAGAATGGCCGCAGCCTCGAACCGCTTGGGCTCCTTCACCTCGGAAAGGATGCTGTAGATCGTGGCGTCGGTGACCTTCGGCGCGTTGCAGCGAGAGCCAGGATCCCGCGACGGAACGCGGACCCCATGCCGCTCGACGAGCTTCAAGGCTGCACGGAACGCCTCCGCAGAGACGTTAAACCCCGACCCGGCCGGCGCCGGCACCTCGCCAATCTCCTCCAAGCGCTCGATCGCTCTCGGAGCGTCGCCGTAGAGACCGCCCACGCCCGGGCTGCGCAGGACCGCGACCAGTGCTCGCGCGTCCTCTGCCGAGGGCAGGATGACGACCGGGTCTGCCTCGCCCGTGTCGAGAGTCTGGCCGAGGATATCGAGCGCCGCCCACATCTCCGGATTGGAAGCGCGGCGCCCACCCGCCAGCGTCGAGATCGCGGACTTCAACCGCTCGTGCGTCTCAAGCGAGAAGGATGCGCCACCCGACGCGAGCCGCTGGTTCTCGCGCTGCTGACGACGCTGCTTGTGAAGATCGCGCGCCCGGTGCGCCAGCTTGCGCTCCTGAACGCCGGCCTGATGAATGCTCTTGCCGACGGCCCGGCGGGACGCGATCGCGGCGTGCGACCAGTTCGGGTCTTCCCTAATGGAGGCGGCGCCCATCAGAGCCAGCCCAAGCGAACAAGGCAGGCGACGAAGCTGACCGCAGCGAGCAGGATGCCGGCGCCGAAGAACGTGGCGATGGAGATGGCCGTCGCGTCGAGGCTGTCGGACGAAGGATTGTCGTTCGCGCCGCGCTCGCCCTTCGGCAGAGAGCTGTTCATGCGCAGAGCGTCGGGGCGGCTCATCGCGCCACCTCACGGAGCGAGGTCGTCAGCGCGGCCTGCAGCTCGACAATCGCCGCATCGGCGGTCTTGAGCGGCTGGCCCAGAGCGAATCGCTCGGCGGCGGCCTGGTTCTCACGGACAATGCGCTCAGCGGCGCGCCGGGACGCCTCGGCGTCGAAGTGCTTGTTTCGGGGGTAGGTGCCGGGCTGCATCGGGGTAGCTCCACCGCTTGGCGATGAGGCATCTTCCCCTCAAAGGGGCATTTTCGTCAACCCCTCAAAGGGGAATATTTTAAGGACCGTGGGGAAGGCCTTTCCACAACCGTCAACAGCGGATTAGCGAAAACAGGACTCGACAGGCCGCCCGCTCCGCCCCCATCATAAGAACATAACGGGAACACAGGGGGCTTCGGGGTGGCATCAGCACATGGGACACCTCGATCTGAACTGACGGGAGTCCTCGGTCTTCACATCGGATGCGATGATTGCGGCCATCGATCGTATTGGCCGCGGTCGAAAGTGAGACGTGAAGAGAGAAGGGGATTTCGCACTATCCCCGGGCTTGGCAGCAAGCTGCGTTGCCGCCTTTGCGAAGAACGGGGGGGGAGCGGAAAAAACATTACAGTTCGACCTGTGCTTAAAGAATCGGATTGATATTGAAATTGGAGAATGATCATGTCGGGTATATTTATGTACGGTGCATTAAGCTTCGTTGAGGGTCGAGACGGACTACTTAGCCCAGGAAGGATACATCCCTGCAAATCGGCCGACGAGGCGCGAAAGACTGCCGAGGATCGGGTGGCACTGGGCTATGCCAAGGGCGCGGCCGCCTTCCTGCGTCAAGGCGGGGGCGAGTTTGATGAGGGCGAGTCGATCACGATTGCGACCTACGGCACCGTCCCGCCTGGCGTCTCTGACGCCCTGCCGTTCTAGGAGGTCACGATGCCGGTCATTTGGGACAACCCGATGGGCTACAGCTTCATCGCGACGCGGCAGTGCCGCTCATGCGACCACGATCAGAGCGTGACGCTGTGGTCCCGGCCGTGGGACTTCGCCAACGAGGAATTCGCCAAGCGCCTCCCTGAGACGCCGCTGACGATGCCGGAGGTAGCCAACATGCTTCGGGATGCCCCGTTCACGTGCAAGCGCTGTGATGACACCGAAGCGAGGCTCGTCGGCATGGCCTTGGACGAAGGCGAGGTTCTGTTCTAGTCCTCAGACGACCGGCTAAGAGCCCGGCCCACGTGGGCCACCGATGTTGTGCCGGTGTGAATTCCCGCTGCAGACCTAAGCGGCCTGGCGAGGCGGACAGAGATCGCTATCCGAATAAGGCGAGTGCGTCGCCGCCTCCGTAAGCGCTTCTTCGGCCAGCTTGCCTGCCGGTTTAACGAAGGATGCGATCGCGAACAGCACGATGAAGATCGTCAAGGCTGCCGGGCTCGTCGCCAAGACGCACATGATCGCCGTTCGCACAAAACGCCTACGGTCCTCAGTCGTCTCCGCGGAAACCAGATCATTCGCTACGGCTGGAACTGCGGGCTTAGTCCGGCGGCCAGTTATTGAACGAAAGAACACAGTGACCAGATACCAGACCAAATGCCATGCCGGGCCCGAGCCCATAAGCCCATCGGAGATGCGAAGAATTTGCGATCTTGTTAAAGCGAACGGCTGCTCGTCCAACATCATCTTGTCGGCAAGAGTAGCAAATTCCTCTCGGTTGACGCGGCCAAACGCGAAAAGTCGATTGGCGAGGGCAGCATAGAGTACGATCAAGAAGCCGGCGAATATGATGATTTTAGGCGTCATGTTCTTCGCTCTCCTTTCTTTGCTCTATCGTCGCGCTTCGCCCACTTTCGATCCGATGGCGAATTCGCCGCCTTTCGTGCTCCCTCGGCAACCTTACCAGTCGGTGCCATGCGCCGACGCATATCACAAAAACGAAACCTCCCGTAAGCACGAGAGGCCACGATATAATCTCTGCGTATGAGGAAACGATCCCAGCGCCCTCGGAAAGGTCCGTGACAAGTTCGCGTACCTCTGCGGCCTCTTTCAGACGGTGCCAGCTTTTGCCAAGCTGGAGCGTTAGTTTTTCGAGTCGTCCGACGAGAACCGTGAGAGCCACGGCAAGCGCGCTCAGCATCCCCGCGACGATGGTAGCGGTCTTTAACAGCGACTTCAGGCGCATGCGTCAGTACCAGCGCTGGTCGGTCACTGCACCGATCCGCCTTCGCTCGCCTGCAGCGTGCGCAGCGCCTTCCCTAGCGCCTCGTGAAGGTCCCACAGCGCCTCCACCCTGAGTGGAATACCGATCCGATGGCCGGCCGCCGTCTGGAGCACCACCACACCGAGCTCGTCGCCGGTGATGACCTCGGCGCCCGCTAGGCATATTGGCGTCAGATAATCTCCTGGCTCTCGTGGGAAACCGCGAACCTCAGCGGGCTGGAAGGGCTTGGCGTCAGCCATCGTCAGATGCCGATCAATTCTGGGTACGGAATCACCCGATGCACCCGGGCGACCCGCGCTTCGTCGAAGGTGAGCTCCTTAGGAGGCTCGTGCTGCTCCACGATCAGCTTGGTCGCCGTCCGACGGACGAGTCGCTTGACGTAGGCGTCACCTGGCTCGTGCTCTGCGGTACCCTTCAGCTCCACGAGCACGTAGTCGCGTGGCTGGGGACGCCGGTGGGGATCGACATAGATCGGGTCACCGTCTTCGTATTTCGGCGACACGCTATTCCCGACGACGTACACGACATAGACATCTCGACGGCTTTCGAGCGCCGGTGGCCGGGGCGCGTGGTCAATGGTCTGTCCGTTAAACCGGAAATCGCCGCCGGAACCGCCGGACCCGGTGCCATAAACAGGCACGTTCCGCGGTCCCATGAACGTCGAGCTTTTTAGACCAACGGGCTGCGCGGGGATGCTCGCATTGGGTTCGGCTGGCTCAGGTAAGGCCGGCGCCGGATCAACCGTGTTCGTGTCGCCCATGACGACCGCCCGAGAAACCTCGAAGGCCTTGGCGGCCAAGCCAATCGTGCGCTCGGTGAGCCCCCGTTCGCCACGCTCTAACTTGATAAACTGACCACGGGACACGCCTACGGCGTCGGCCGCCTGATCGTGCGTCCATCCACGCTTCGTACGCAGCTCTCGAAGGCCGTTCCCCATAAGGGGACAAGTGACCGAAAAATTCTGCCTCCGTCCTTCCCCTTGTAGGGGTTGACGAGCTTCCCCTTTAAGGGCAAGTTCTGGGGCTATGAGGCTCATCGATTACATGCGCTCCGAAAATCTCGACGACGCCGCCATGGCGGATCGCGTCGGCGGGATCACCGAGCATGGCATCCGCAAGCTGAAGTACGGCGAGCGCGGGCCTTCGATTGAGGTGGCCATCCGCATCGACTCGGTGAGCGGCGGCAAGGTCGGCCTGCACGATTGGTCGAAGGCTCACGAGACGACAGCTCGTTTACAGGTCCCGCCGCAGACGGGAGCTGCAGCATGAGCGCGCCTTCCGACGACACCTTCACCCACACCACGAAGACCGGCGACGGTGAGCTTCGCATCAGCGAGGTGCACGGCCGGATCCATGAGACGTTCCGCAGCCGCACGAGCCGCATCCCGGTGACGGCTCAGATGGAGCTCGCCGACGCGGCGGAGCACTACCAGCGCGGCGTCGAGCTCGTGAAGCTGGCGCAGGCGGCTCGCGCCGCTCGTGCCGGCGAGCGCGGGGAGGCCTGACATGCAGGCTCGCGCTCTCCGTGCCTGTGCCCTAGTGGCCGCTCTGTTCGTCACCGTGCTCGTCATGGCGACGCTCGGCGAGATGCGCGGCCGTGCGTCGGGCGCTCTGCCGCCCATGCCGTGGTCCGCTCGATGACCGCGGCCTCAACCCTTTCCCCCATCGATCCGCCCGGCTCCTCCCTGGCCTCGGATCGGACTTGCCTGGCCGGTGCCCATGTCTCGCGTCTGCGCCGGCCGGGCGCTTTCTCTTCCACCCTGCACCTTCCCGCCGTGGGCTCTGATCAGGCGCGCCAACGCCTGTCTGCCTCGACGGTTCGTCTGCTCGTCTCGCGTGGCCGTGCCTTCCGCCAAGTCGGCGGCCGCGCTCTCGTCCTGTGTGCTGCGTACCCCTGCCACCTCCTGCATCTCCGCCGGTCTCCTTCAGTGATCACAAGGTCACACGAAGGAGTTCCGAGATGTCGGAAAAGCTCACCGAGGGCTCGGAAAAACATTCCGAGGGCAGTTGCATGACGACCGTCGATCAAGCCGCAGTGCTTTTGCAGGAAATCGCCGAGCCGAGGCCGGTCGGCGACACCGTGAAGGCTGCCATTACCCGCGCGGCTCGTGCCGTATCCGCCGTCTTACAGGAGCCGATGTCATATGGCCGTGCCGAGGACATCTGGCGCCGCGAGGCCCGCCGGATCGATGCCGCCGAGATGGACGCAATCCGGCAGGCCCATGAGCGTCGCCACCGCGCGCTTCGTGAAGAGCTTCGCTCGGCTACAGCGCTTGCGGATCGCCTTGAGCGCCTGGCCGCTCAGGCCATTCCGATGGGTGATCTACCGGCATCTCTCGAGGTCCGCGACGCGGCTCGGCAGGCGAAGCGAACGGCGCGCGCGCTTCGCGGCCTTGCTGATGCCGGACCCCGACCCGGGGCACGCTGACGACGTCGACCCGTCGAGGCGACCCCGTCCGCCCTGACGCAGTCCGCAGAACGCGAAACGCCCGGGCCCCAACCGCGAAGCGGGGCACCGGGCGCCAGGACCAACCCGTGAGAATTGGAGCGCTCAGATGAGCACGAAAACCGAAAGCCAGCAACCCGATGTGTCGTCGTCTGAAGGCGTGGCTGCCGACGAGCTGCGCGCCTTCATCGAGCGCATCGAGCGTCTCGAAGAGGAGAAGAGCGGCATCGCCGGCGACATCAAGGAGGTGTTCTCCGAAGCCAAGGGGCGCGGCTTCGACGTCACCGCGCTCCGGACGATCCTGCGCCTTCGCAAGAAGGACCACAGCGAGCGGCAGGAAGAGGAAGCGATCCTCGAGCTGTACATGCAAGCGATCGGGATGGCCTGAGCGATGCGCCATCCGTCCGTCACCACTGGCCGTCGCATGCTGCCTTCCAAGGTGCCCATGCGCGAGTCCGCCATCCAGGCGGCCGTCTGCCAGCACTGGCGGATGTTCGGCCGGCCGCACACGCTCGTGGCCGCGATCCCGAACGAAGCCGCGAAGGGGCAGGCAGGCCTGACGAAGGGGCTGCCGGACCTGCTGGTGATCGGCGGCACCGTGCGGCTCGGCTTCATAGAGCTGAAGGTGCCGACCGGCCGGCTCTCGCTCGAGCAGAAGACCTTCCGCAACCTCTGCGCCTTCTGCTCCATCCCCTTCGTGGAGGCCTATGGTCGCGATGAGCCGATCAAGGTGCTCGAGGACTGGGGCATCCTTCGCAGGCAGGTCGGCGCGCCGTCCATGGCCCGGCCGACGGCCCCCGAAGACATCTTGAGGCGCGCGCGCGACGGCCAGTCCCCCGAGGGCATCGCCATCGCCTACGGCATGCCCGTTGAGGACGTGCGGTCGATCATCGTGCGGGGTCGGCCATGAGCGCCGATGACGTGAACCCCCTGCTTCGCTCGGCCGAAGAAGAGGTCTTCGACCTCTGGGAAGGCGGGTTCGACACCTTCGTGATCGCCGGCGTCCTCACGGAGGAGGGCCTGCCGATCGCCGAAGCCGAAGTCTACCGGATCATCGCGGCTGAGCAGGACCGGCGATACGCCGCGCGCTCGGCTGCCCCACTCGCGAGGGCATCGTCATGAGCAGGAAGAAGAACGAAGCGCCGGCCTTTCACGTCGAGGTCGATCGGGCTGACCTGCTGAAGGCTGTGACCCGGGCCGCAGCAGTCGTTGAGAGCCGAAACACGGTCCCGATCCTGTCCTTCGTCCAGTTGGCGATGGGCTTCGGCACCCTGGCGGTGACCGGAACCAATCTCGACAGCGAGATGCGCGTCGAGATCGAGGCGCACGGAGAGGGGGCGACCTGCCTTCCGGCTTACCGCCTGCGCGACATGCTGCGGGCGCTGCCGGACGCGCAGATCGTGATGACCGGCGACGAGAGCGGAATCGTCACTTTGCGATCAGGAGAGACCGAGATCACCTACGGCTCGCTGCCGGCGAACGATCATCCAGTCCTGGCCGTCGACAATGTCGCCTGGTCCCTGACGCTGCCCGACGGGGTGTTTGCCTACCTGATCGGCGGCGCCTCGGGGGCGATGTCGACGGAGGAGACCCGCTACTACCTCAACGGTGTCTGCCTCGAGGTGAAGGACGGGCAAGCGATCGCCGTGGCAACCGACGGGCACCGGCTGGTGTCCCGCACCTCGAACCTGTCGGGGAATCTCGCGGATCAGCCTTCGATCATCATCCCCCGTGATGCCGTCCGGGTCGCGCTAGCTCAGGTCGGAGGTGGTGAGGTCAAGCTGATCGCCTACGGCCCCGTCGCGGGGCAGCGCGCGACGAAGCTTGAGATCGTAGCCGGCGGGGCCCGCCTTCGGTCCAAGCTGATCGACGGCACCTTCCCCGACTGGCGCCGCGTCGTACCGACGTCCGAGAAATCCGTGTGCTCGGTCGGGCTGCCGAACCTCCGGCGCGCCCTGCAGATGGCCAAGGCGAACAGCACGGAGCGCGGCAGGGCCGTCAAGCTCAGCTACGGCGACGGCACGATTCGTCTGACCAGCGACAACCCCGATACGGGGAAGCTCTCCACGCGCCTTCCCTGCCAGGTCACCGCCCCGTTCCCCGACATCGGCATGAACGCCGATTACCTGCGCGGCCTCGCGGATGCTGCTGAGCGCATCGGCTCGAAGAGCCTTCGGCTGCACCTGAACGGTCCCGGCGAGCCTGTCCGGATCCTGCCCGACGAGGCGATCGTCGGCGCCATGGCTGTGCTCATGCCGATGCGCGTCTGAGCGCGCCGTCTCCCTATCCTTCATCAGGAGTGCCGAGCCATGTTCGCACAGCAGCAGGAAGCTGACGTCACCCCCGCGGTCAAGCGGAAGCGTCGGGATAAGCTCGCGCCGCCAACCGGTGCCGAGATCCTGGAGAAGGCCGCTCGCGAGGCGCGCCCGACCACGCCGGCCGAGCGCAGGAAGATGGAGCGGGCCGGCCAGCTTCTGATGCCCGGTCACACGAGCCTGCCGATGCTCGCCCCTCCTGGCGCCGAAGCCTCGGATCAAGGCTAGCGCATCATGGCCAGCTTTGCCGACCATCCTGCCTTCCGGGCCGGCCGCGCGCGTTCGCTGCAGGTCGAGAGCCTGAACGATATCCGTGCGGTCCTCCCGACCGTCGAGCCCGGCACGTGCATGGCCGTGTGGTCGGCGATGCGAGATCCTGCATCGGTAGCGAACGCTCTGTCGGCTCTGGAGGCGATGCCTGGCCAGACGAAGGCGCTGGTGCTGACGAACTCGCTCGCCTTCGCTGATCGCCGCAAGCGATCGGTCCGCACCCTCATGGCTGCGGAGTAGCGCGGACATGAAGCGCGGACCTTGCTTCGTCTACGTCATGGGTTCCGTTGGGGGGCCGGTGAAAATCGGCATCGCTGGCGACCCGGCTAAGCGGCTGCGCCAGGTGCAGCACGCCAGCCCTACGGCAGTCCTCATCTTCCACCTGCGCCGCTTCGCGAGCCGTGAGATCGCCGCGCAGGTCGAGGCTCGAGCGCACGCGGTCCTCAGCGACCTTCGGCTTCGCGGCGAGTGGTTCTCGTCTTCACCGGATGAAGCGACCGCCGCGATCGCTGCGGCTGCTGTCTGGGTCAAGGGCCGTCGGTCTAACGTGTTCGGCCCTAGCGCGCGCCGCACTGTGCATCTGAGGACGGTCCGATGAAGGGCGAGTTCTACAAGATGGACTACGAGGCCTGGGACGAGGGCACCGACGAGCTCTCGCTTGAGCAGGAGGCCGCGTATTTGCGCCTCTGCCATCAGCTCTATCGGCGCAAGGCGTCGATCCCGAGCGCGCCGGCGACCCTTGGCCGGATCTGGCGCTGCCATCCGAACAAGGCGCGCAAGCTCCTCGGCGACCTGATCGCGGCTGGGAAGATCGTCGAGAAGGACGGTCTTCTGAGCAACACCCGGGTGACACGAGAGCTGGACGACCGGGAGACGAGGCGGACACAGCAGGCAGACGCAGGGCACATCGGCGGGACACGCTCGCAAGAGAACCGACGTAAGCCATTGAAAATAAACGGTGGTGATAGAGCGGATGCTTCAAGCGCTGCGAAGCGAAATCAAGCAGAGGAAGAGAGAGAGGGAGAGAAGAAAGAGCAGATAGAGGCTTTGCCTCCATCTGACGTGCGCGAGAGCGACGGCTTCCCCTCGAACGCCTTCGACCTCTTTTGGGCTGAGTATCCCGAGAAGGTCGGCAAGGATCCGGCTCGGAAGAGCTTCGCGACTGTCCGCAAGAGCCGACGCGTCACCTTCGCAGCGCTCATGGACGGGCTTGCCCGATACCAAGCCTCGAAGCCAGCTGACCGCAACTGGTGCCACCCGACGACGTGGCTGAACCAGGGACGCTGGTCCGATCAGCCCGCCGCTCCCATGCAACGGCCGGTCGCCGTTCGCGGCTCGCCCCCCCGCGCATCCACAGCCGACCTCTGGGCCGGCGACGCCTTCGACGCTCACGAATCCCGCCAGCGAGGTCCAGATGAACACCTCCCTTTCCCCGATAGCCGAGCCGGAGGCGAGACTGCCGGCGATCCCCGGTGGGATCCCGCAAGCTGGGAAGCGGACCGCAGCCGTGGTCGGCTACCTGCACAACAACCTCGAGACGATCCCCGGCAACTTCCGCCGCTACGCCTTGTCGGCCGCGCATGAGCCGACGGCAGAGCAGAAGGCGCTGCTGCTGGCCCGACGGGACGAGATCGACCGCGGTCTTGCTGAGGCGGACGTGCTGACCATCCGCGAGCAGGTCGGCATCCTCCGCAGCAGCATGGCGACGGCGCCGCTCGGCGAGGAGGCGATGACGCTCGCCAAGCGCGCCTTCATCCTCGTGCTGAGCAAGTATCCCGCCTGGGCGATCGTCGAGGCCTCGATGCGCTTCCTCGACGGCCGAGCCGGGAACAAGACGTACGCCCCGACGGCGGCCGAGATGGCAGAGGTGTGCCGCCGGCTGATCTCGGAGGACTTAGCCGAGCGCGCCCGGATCAACGCGATCCTCGACGCCGAAATCTACCACGCGCCAACCGAGGGAGAGCGCGCCGAGGTCGAGCGCCGGCATCAGGCCTTCGTGGAAGAGACCGCCCGTGCCGCGGATGCGCGCCGGGCTCGCCAGGACGATCGCTCCGCCCAGGAGGTCAGCCCCGAGCGTGCTCAGGCGATCGCCGATCTCGAACGCCGTCGCCTTCGGCGCGAGGCCGCCGCTGCAGCAACAGAAGGAGCCGAAGCATGAGCACCCTATCCGAGATGAAGCCGTTCTGGATGGTTCAGGGCAGCGGCCCGGCCCGGTTTCGCCACGACACGAAGGCTGCCGCCACCACCGAGGCCGAGCGCTTGGCGCGGCAGCATCCAGGATCCGTCTTCGTCGTGATGGAGGCCATTGAGGCCGTCCGTAAGATCGACGTCCAGCGCGTGAACCTGCGCGACCGGCAGCACGACTGGTCCGTGGATGACGACATTCCCTTCTAGCCACCGGCGACGGGGCCACAGCTTGCAGGCGCCAGCCCCGTCGCCTTCTCCCCGGACCTATGGAGCCCCCTCCAGGTCCAGTTGCCACCCGAACGAGGGATCCGAGATGACCGAGGGCGATATGCAGACCGGCGGCGCCGACCGTCAACCGATCGTGACGATGATGTCGGGCGAGGCGAGAGCCGATAGCCGTGATGTCGCCGCCTACTTCAAGAAGGCGCACGGGGATGTCCTTCGAGCGATCGACGTCATTCTCGGCAATCGGCCCGACCTACGAAAACGCGATTTTGCGTTATCAAGCTACGGCAACGACTTAGCCGAGAGTGGGCGCACCTACCGCTGCTTCACCATGAACCAGCTCGCGTTCTCCATCCTTGTGATGGGGTTCACGGGCGCAGAGGCGCTGGACTTCAAGATCAGCTACGCCAGGGCGTTCGAGGCGATGCAGGCCCGATCGGCTGCGCCCGCGGTCGACCTCGAAGACCCAGCCGCTCTGCGCGCCCTCTTGCTGGGCCGGGTCGAGAAGGTCATCGAACTGCAAGGGCAGATCGCACAGCAGGCGCCGATCGTCAGCGCCTACGCGCGGATCGCTGAGGCCGACGGCTCGCTCTGCATCCGCGATGCCGCGAAGGCGCTACAGGTCCGGCCCATCGACCTGACGAACCATCTCATCACCAAGGGCTGGATCTACCGGCGCCCCGGCTCAAAGGAGTGGACAGCCTACCAGCCGAAGCTCTCAGCGCTCCTCTTGCGGCACAAGCTGGCCACCATCCCGCACGAGGACGGCCACGAGCGGGTCCGCACCCAGGTGCGCGTCACGCCGAAGGGGATTGGCCGGCTGGCTGAAGAACTGGCTGTGTCATGAGCGCCGCCGCAATCACCCGTTCGGCCCTGGAAACTGGCTCGCCTGAGTGGCGAGCAGCGATCCTCGGCCAGGCCATCGCCTACGCCGGCCACCTCACCGGTCCGATCTGCCCATTCGCGCTTCATCGCTACCTGCAGGGCTTCCTCGGCGCCCGTGAGGAGGAGTGCGGCGGGGACATCTTCGATGCGGTCGTGATGCTGGCCCAGTCGGGTCTCTTCACCATCAGCACCACCGACCCGATCAGCGGCGCCATCTCGTTCGGCGGCGACACCACCCTTACGCCGACACCGGCGCTGACAGCCTTTGTTTACGGCGGCCCATGCGCAGGTGTTGGCGAAGACGACGAGGGCGAGGAGCCATGACGCCTTCGCCCATCATCACCGACCACGCTCTCCTTCGCTACATGGAGAGGTTCTACGGGGTCGACACGGCCGCGTGGCGCGAGGCGATGGCGTCGGACGTCGCGGCCGCGCTCGCAGCCTATCGCGGGAAGCACGAGCGAGGGCAGCAGGCCTTCGTCATGTCGAGCGCAGGGCGCGTCGTCACCGTCCTCGACGAGCGCGTCCGCTTCCTGATCCCGTCGAGCCAGCCTGCCGTCGCCATCCCCCGCATCATCATCTGACGATCCGCAGCCGCCACTGCGAATCCGTCTGCTCGTCCCTGTCCAGTTGCGTACCCAGGAGCACCGCCATGGCTCGAAGCCAGAAGCAGCGTTTGCGCGAGCAGCGCCGTCGGGAGGAAGCCCGCAACGCCGAGGCCCGGGCACGCCAGCGGAGGGCGAACGGCTTCAACGAGAAGCCTAAGCCGCCGCCGCGGCCCGAGCGCGCAGAGCGGTTCATCGTTGATCCGACGAGGAAGTGGCACGTCGTCCGCACGCTGCCCCGCTGGTCAGGCCGGGCGGCTGAGCAGATCCGCGGCGTGGGCGTCCCGGTGTTCGAGGCGCGCGAGGCCGTGCGGCTGGTCTCGGAGATCGGCAAGGCGCGAACCGCTCTGGTCCCCCTGCTGCGCCGGCTGCTCTTCGTCGGCATCAACGATTGGCAGGAGCTCGCCCACGTCGAGAGCCACCCGGGGATCTACGACGACGCGACCACCTACCGGCGCGGCGGCCTCGCCATGCACGATGGTCGCCCGATCGTCATCGCCCCCGATGAGATGCAGACCTTCGCCGACTGCGTGACCGGCTGGGACGGAGACATCAGCAAGGCAGCCAAGATCCTCTTCGACATCGGCGAGGCTGTTCGCGTGACGGTTGGACAGTTCGCCAGCTTCGACGGCAGGGTCGAGGCAGTCGACCAAGCACGTGAGCGGCTGACGGTAGCTGTCGCGATCTTCGGCCGCGAAACGCCTGTGGAACTCGAATACGCCCAGGTCGAAAGGGCTTGACGGAATCATAGCCTGCTGCATACGTCATGCACAGACGAACCAGATGCAGGAGCTTGCCCTGATGGGCAGCTTCACTGACTGCCCGGCGAGCCGGGATGTGTCTCTGGCCCGGCCCAGACCCGAGTAGGGCGAGGCGCCTGGGTTGTTGCGCCCCGAGCGAGAGGATCGCTGCGGGGCTTTTCTTTGCCCCTCGCCCGCACCCCGCCCGACATGAGGGCGATGCGCCCGCTGCCCACCCCCGTAGGGACCCTGGACAGCCAGCGCCTATACGGGTGGTCGGGGCCCCGATGTTTTCTAGCGCCAGGGTCCCAAAACCCGGTAACGGGGTAACAGGTAACAGCGCCCATGGCCGAAACGACCGGGGCAAAATTCCTAAGCCAAGCCGACTTCGCCCGCCGTCGTGGCGTGTCTCGGAAGTCGGTAACAGGTTGGAAACAGAAGGGTATCCTCGTCCTTAACGAGGCCGGCCTGATTGACGTCGAGGCGACCGAATGGGCGCTGGACCAGCGTCCGGCCAGCTACCGGGGTGGTGTTACCCATCGCCCGGTGCGCGCCGTCCCAGGTAACAGGCCGCCACCAGAGCCGAAGGCCCCCGCCAAGCCGAAGCCCGACACCTGGCAGACCCTCGGCGAGGCGATGCCGCGGCCCGGCGCGGTGCCGATCGATGGCGAGGGCGAGCAAGGCGACGACGAGGCCCTGGACCCTACGAACCTGCCGCTACCGGAGGCGATCCGGCGCAAGGAGAACTTCCTCGGCCTGCAGCGCAAGCAAGAGGTCGAGAAGAACGATCGCAAGTTGGTCGACCGCGAGGCGGCCGAGAAGCTGTTCTTCGACACCGCCCGGGACTTCCGGGATGCCTGGTTGTCCTGGCCCGCCCGGATCGCCGTCGTGATGGCAGATGAGCTCAAGGTCGATCCCCGCGCGCTGACGACGATCCTGAACGCGCATGTCAAACAGCACCTCTCCGAGCTTGGCGATCCTCCGGCCGACCTCGGCTGACACGGAAAGCCTGAGCCGGGCTTGGAGGAAGGGGACGACCCCAACCCCGAACCTCAACGTGGTCGAGTGGGCCGAGCGCTACCGGCGCTTGAGCAAGGAATCGTCGAACGGCGGCCGGTTCATCGTCTCGCGCGTTGAGGTCGCCCGCGGCCCGATGCTGGCAGCGACCGAGCCGGGCGTCAGCACCATCACCCTGATGGCGTGCACGCAGTTGCTGAAAACGACCGTGATCGAGAACATCCTCGGTCGGTTCATCCACATCGACCCGTGCCCCATCCTGGTGGTGCAGCCGAAGGACGACGCGGCCGAGACCTTCTCGAAGGACCGGCTGGCCCCGATGATCCGCGACACGGCGGTGCTGAAGGATATCTTCGGGGACCTGAAGTCCCGGGACGCCGGCGCCACCCTGACGCACAAGCAGTTCCCGGGCGGCCACATCACCCTGGTGGGCTCGAACAGCCCGACCAACCTCGCGATGCGGCCGATCCGGCTGCTCACCTGCGACGAGATCGATAAGTACCCGCTGTCGGCCGGCGGCGAGGGCTCGCCGATCGATCTTGCCGAGGAGCGGCAGGCTGAGTTCAAGGCGAACAGCCTCTCGGTGCGAGCCTGCTCGCCGACGATCGCGGGCCGCAGCGCCATCGAGGCGTCCTACGAGGAGAGCGACCAGCGCAAGGCGTTCGTCGCGTGCCCGGGCTGCCAGGGCTGGTACCCCCTCGAATGGGAGCGGGTTCGCTTCGACAAGGATGAGGCCGGCAAGATCCGGCCCGAGACCGCCCGGTACGAGTGCGTGGCCTGCGAGCACCCGATGACGGAGCCCCAGCGGCTCGTCGCGTTGCGCAAGGTGGAGTGGAGGCAGACCCGGACCTTCACCTGCTGCGGTGAGAACCAGACGCCGGAGTGTTGGGCGCCTGAAGCTCACGGCGTCGCCCGAGCCCTGTGCCTCCACTGCGGCGTAGAGGCGGTGCCGAACGACCATGCGGGCTTTCAGGCGTCGAAGCTGTATGCGCCGAAGCAGACCATCCGCGAGACGGTGGCGAAGTTCGCCCGAGCGCTGAGACGAGGCCCTGAGGCGTTGAGGACGTTCTTCAACACGCAGCTGGCCCGCACGTGGAAAGAGGGCGCGGACGCTCCGGAGTGGCAGGACGTCTACGCGCGGAAGGATCGCTACCGCAGCGGCACCGTGCCGGCGGGCGGGCTCATCTTATTCGGTGGCGTCGACGTCCAAAAGGACCGCCTCGAGGCGAGCGTCTGGGCCTTCGGGCGCAACCGCGAGCGCTGGCTGATCGAGCACCGGGTGCTGCCCGGCGACACGGTCCGGGCCCAGGTCTGGAAAGACCTCGAGGTGATGTTCGACGAGACCTGGGAGCACGAGAGCGGCGCCGACATGCGCGTCCGCGACTGGGGCGTGGATTCCAGCGGCTTCACCGCCGAGGTCTACGCCTTCGTACGGACTCAAGGCGGCCGGCCGGTCCACGCGGTCGACGGCCAGGACAGCTACGCGGCGGCCTTCCTCGGTGTCGGCAACAAGGATGCGACCCCGGCCGGCAAGAAGCTTCGACGCGGCCTGAAGACGGTCCGTGTCGGGGCGTCGTTCGCGAAGCAGGAACTGATGGGGTGCTTAGCGCTCCACCGTCCGCCCGACGGCAAGGCCTTCCCGGCTGGCTTCGTCCACCTGCCGGACGACGTGACCGAGGATCAGGTCAAGCAGCTCACCGCCGAGGAACTGGTCACCCACGTGACCCGCGGTCGTACGCGTCGCGAGTGGGTGCCGATCGGAGGCCGGCGCAACGAGGTGCTGGACTGCGCGAACTACGCCCGCGGGCTCGCTGCGATGCGCGGCTGGGATCGGTGGCGGGAGACGCACTGGCGGCAACTCGAGGCCAGCCTTGGCATCGAGCGCACCCGACTGATCCCCGAGGCCGACCGGTCGGCCACTGCGGCCTCGGTTGTGGCCGAGCGGTCCAAAGCAGAGGGCGCACTGGTGCGCCATCCGAAGCGCATGACCGGACGCAGCAGGGTCCGCACCGGACCGGCGAGGTGGTGATGGCGGCATACACCGATAAGCAGCGCGATGCGCTGAGGGCGGCCATCGCCAGCGGTGCCCTCACCGTGGAGGGCGCCGACATCGGTCGGGTGACCTATCGGTCGCTCGACGAGATGCAGCGCGCGCTGTCGATGGTCGAGGCCGGCCTCGCCGCGCAGAACGCCGCCGGCGGTGTGCCGCGTCGCCGGACCCGACAGGTTGTCGTGGTCGGCCGCAGCGGGTGGTAGGCGTGAACGGGTACGGCAATGTCTCGGTCAGCTTCGGCGGCGGCACACTCAAGCCGCTGGCGATGGACATGTCCGGCGACCTCGACGGAGCCGGTGTCGTCGCGGCGGAGACCCCGGCCTACGATGTCGCCGGCGGCACCGGGCGCCGGTCGCGCGGGTGGCGGGTCGGCAGCTTCGGGCCGAACACCGCGATCACCTACTCGCTCGACGAGTTGCGCCGGAAGTCGCGGGACCAGACCCGGAAGAACCCGCTGGCTGGCGCGGCGGTCGACAAGCTCGTGAGCAACATCGTCGGGACCGGCGTCTCGCCGCGCTCGACGGCGGCGCGCAGCACCGTCGGCATGTCGAAGGCACGCACGAAGAAGGTGCAGCAGGAGGACGCGGCGTTCCGCGCCGAGATCCAGCGCCTTCACCTGGCCTGGACCGACGAGGCGGACTCCACCGGTGCGCACGACTATTTTGGACTGCAGGCGCTCGCCGTGCGCGGCATGGTCGAGGGTGGCGAGACCTTCACGCGCCTGCGCACCCGGCTGCTGTCCGACGGCCTGACGGTCCCGCTGCAGCTGCAGTTGCTCGAGGGCGATCATTGCCCGCACCTCAAGACCGACCCAGGCGCCGGGGTTCGGCAAGGCATCCAGTACGACGCGATCGGTGCGCGCACCGGCTTCTGGCTGTATCGTGAGCATCCCGGCGACGGCATTCTCACTGGCAAGGGCCCGGACCTGACCCTCGTGCCGGCGGCCGATGTCTGCCACCTCTACCGGGCGATGCGGCCGAGCCAGGACCGCGGCGAGCCCTGGCTCGCGCGGGCGCTGCGCACGCTCTACGACCTCGACGCCTACTTCGACGCAGAGCTCGTGCGGAAGAAGAACGCCGCCCGCTTCCTCGGCTTCATCAAGCGGGTGCAGGAAGGGGTCGAGAACGACCTTATTCGCGAGGGGGCCGGGCCGCTCGGCTCGGATGCCGACGACGATGGCGGCGCGGTCCTCAGCCTCGACCCCGGCACCCTGCAGGTGCTGGCGGACGGTGAGGAGGTCGACCTCACCAATCCGCCGGACACCGGGCCGAACTTCGAGAAGTTCGTGCGCGAGGCCAAGCGTAACGTCGCGGTGGCGGTGGGCGCCCTCTACGAGGAGCTGTCGGGCGACTACGGCTCAATGAACGACCGGTCCCTGCGCGCGGCGTTCAACGCGTTCCGGCGCTCGGTCGAGATGTGGCAGCACCACCAGCTGGTGTTCCAGTTCTGCCGCCCGATCTGGATTCGCTGGATCGACCTCGCCCTGCTCTCCGGCGCGTTGCGCCTGCCGCCCGGCATGACCCGTGCGCAGGCCTATGCGGTGAAGTGGATCCCGCAGGCGTGGCCGTACATCCACCCAGTGCAGGACGTGCAGGGCAAGACCATGGAGATTGCGGCCGGGCTCTCCACCCGGACGCAGAAGGTCTCCGAGGGCGGCTACGACGCGGAAGCGGTCGACGCCGAGAACGCTGCCGACAACGCCCGGGCCGACGCGCTCGGGCTCGCCTACACCAGCGACGGCCGCCGGCCGGCCGCGAACGGCGGCGCCCCGGCATCCACCGCGAAGGCCGAAGAGCCCGACGGCGGGCAGCAAAGCTCGGACAACGGCGCCGACGACACGGCGCGCACTTCAGACTGACAGGAGCCACCATGGCCGTACTGGTCACGGGGAACGAGATCGTGCTCAGCGGCACGGTCGGCGACCTCTATTGGGACGACAGCTTCAGCGCTGCCGATGTCATCCTCGCGCTGGCCCGCGTCGGCCGCGGGCAGGACGTGACGATCCGGCTGAACAGCGGCGGCGGCATCGCCACCGAGGGCGCGGCGATCCACGCCGCGCTCGTCGCGCACACCGGGCGCAAGACCATCATCGTCGAGGGGATCGCGGCCTCCGCCGCGTCTGTCATCGCCATGGCCGGCGACGAGATCGTCATGGCGATGGGCGCGATCATGATGATCCACGACCCGTCGGGCTTCACCTTCGGGACGATTGCGGAGCACGAGCTGCAGATCAAGGCGCTCACCGCGCTCGCGACCGCCATGGCCGGCATCTACGCCGACCGGTCCGGACGTTCCGCCGATGAGGCCCGCGCCGACATGCGCGGCGAGCTGTGGCTCTCGCCGGACGAGGCAGTGGCCGCGGGTTACGCCGATCGCGTCCAGGGCCGCCCGGGCGAACCGGCCGCCGACGGCTCGACCACGGTGGTCGACGCCGAGGCGGACAACGACGATGCCGCGGACGGCCCCGAGCCGACCGCCTTCGACTTCCGCCTCTACCAGCATCCGCCGGATCGCCTCGTGGCCCTGGCCGATCAGCGCGCCTGGACCAACCGCGTCCGGCCGCTCGCGGCGATCCCGCCGAAGTCCACCGCCCGCAAGGAGAACACGATGGCGAACCAACCCGCGGGCGGTTCGCCCGTCCCCGCAGATCCGAGCGCCGCGCTCGCCGCCGCCGTCGACGGCGCGCGGCCGGCCGCCACCGCGACCACCGTCTCGCGCGCCGATGCCGCCGAGATCGTCACCCTCTGCGTCGCGGGCGGCGTGCCGGCGATGGCTTCCACCCTGATCGCGGAGGGCGCGACCGTCGCCCAGGCGAAGGAGCGCATCGGCGCGGCCGGCGAGGTCAAGAACCTCGTGGCGCTCGCTCGGCGCAAGGACCCGACGCTGCCGGCCGACCTCGACGCCACGATGCTCGCCGAGGGCAAGACCGTGGAGCAGGCGCGCGCCGCGCTCTTCGACAAGCTCGTCGCGAAGGAGGCCGAGACCTCGGTCGCCTCGCACGTCCCCGCCGCGGTCGGCAACGCCGGTGCCGCCGCCTCCGCCACCAGCATGGAGCGCGAACTGAAGCGCGCCGGCATCAAGAAGGACGCGTGACCATGGCCCTCCTCGAAACCGCGATCGTCACCTCGGACTGGCTCAAGACCGAGGCCGAGAACTACTACTCGCGCGACACCGCGATCATCGCCTCCGGCTCCGGCAAGCTGAAGTCCGGCCAGGTGCTCGCGCTGGTCGCCGCGACCGGCAAGTACGTGCCGAACGCGGCCACCGGCGCCGACGGATCGCAGACTGCGGTCGCCGTCCTCGCCTTCCCCGTCGACGCGACCAGCGCCGACACCCCTGCCGTGATCGTGGCTCGCCACGCCGTCGCGAGCCACGCGGGCCTGACCTACGGGCCCACCATCACCGATGCCACGAAGCGCGCAGCGGCCAACGGCCAGCTGAAGGCGGTCGGCATCGTCGTCCGCCAGGGAGCCTGACCGATGCCCATCATCCTCGACATCTTCAACCAGGACGCGTTCTCGGCCGCGTCGCTCACCGCCAACGTCACGCTCGTGCCGAACAGCTACGGGCGGATCAACGAGCTCGGCCTGTTCACCCCCGAGCCGATCGCCACCACGTCCGTGATCGTGATGATCGACAAGGGCGTGCTGTCGCTGCTCCCGACCCGCCCGCGCGGCGGCCCGGCCAGCCTCGGCACGCGCGGCACGCAGAAGCCCAAGTCCTTCGTCGTGCCGCACATCCCGCACGAGGACAGCGTGCTCTCGACCGACGTGCAGAACATGCTCGCGGCCGCGTCCGGCACGCCGGACGGTGGGCTCGAGACCGTGCTCGGCTTCGTGAACCGCAAGCTGATCACGATGCGTCGCAAGCACGCGATCACGCTGGAGCACCTGCGCGTCGGTGCGATCCAGGGGCGCATCCTCGACTCGGACGGCAGCGTGCTGCTCGACCTGTTCGCTGCGTTCGGCGTGAACGAGAAGGTCGTCGACTTCACCCTGGGCACCGCGACCACCGACGTCGGCGCCATGTGCGACCTCGTCACCGGCTACATGGAGGACAACCTCCAGGGCGAGACCATGACGGGGGTCCACGCGCTGGCCTCGCCGGAGTGGATGGCGAAGTTCACCGCCCACAAGAGCGTGAAGGACAGCTTCATGTTCTTCGCCTCTCCGCAGAACCCCAACCGCGACAGCGTGCGCAAGGGCTTCACCTTCAAGGGGATCACCTTCGAGGAGTACCGCGGTGCGGCCTCCTACGTGCAGGAGGACGGCACGCTGAGCCTGCCGCAGCGCTTCATCGCGCCCGGCGACGTGCGGTTCATCCCGCTTGGCACCAGTGACACCTTCACCAACTACTGGGCGCCGCCGGACTTCTGGTCCGGCGTCAACCAGGCGCCCGCGGTCGGCAGCCCGGACGCCGAGGTGTTCGTCGCCCCGCTCGAGCCGAAGCGCTTCGGCAAGGGCATGGACATCCACACCGAGTCCAACCCGCTCCCGCTCGTGAAGCGCCCCGCGCTGCTCGTGCGCGGCACCACCTCGAACTGACGGAGGCCATCATGCGTGTGCGCGAGAAGGGCAAGGCGGACGGCGAGCACGTCCACATGAGCTGGGACGAGGCCCAGGCGGCGCTCGCCGCCGGCACCCACGAAGTCGCCGAGGGTTCCCCCCCCGACGACGCCGAGGGCGAGGGCGACGCCGAGGACGGCGGCGACGGGCTCGACACCAAGACCCGGCCGGAGCTCGAAGCCCTGGCCGCCGAGCGCGGCCTCGACGTGTCGGGCGCCCGCAACAAAGGCGAGATCATCGAGGCGCTGCGCGCCCCCCGATGAGTGCCTTCGCCCTGATGGTCGATGCCGTGTTCGCCGACCCCCATCTCGCGATCGACGCGGTGTGGCGGGTCGGCGGCACCGGTGACGGCATCCCCGTTCGGGTGATCCGGAAGTCACCGGAGGCCATCGTCGGCTTCGGCGGCAACCAGTTCGACCTCAACGCCATGTTGATCGAGGTCCGCCTCTCCGAGGTCGCGAGCCCCGCCGAGGGCGACACGATCGACCTGGCAGGCGAAGACGGCGAGATCGCCGAGACCGTCCGCGTTACGAACCTGTCCAAGATCGACACGCGCAAGCTGGTTCGTACCGTCGAGGTCGAGCCGGTGGTCGCCGACCCTGACGAGGATGACGCGACGTGACCCGTTTCTCGGCGCAGGTTCCCGACATCCGGGCGGCGCTGAAAGGCGATGAGGTTCGCATCGCCACCTCGATCACGGCCGGCATGCAGCAAGTCACCGACGGGCTGAAGGCGGATCTGCGTTCCGAGGTGACGGGTGCTGGGCTCGGTCAGCGGCTCGCCAACACATGGCGCGGCCAGACCTTCCCAACCGCCGGCGTCAGCGCGGATGCTGCGGCCTACGTCAGTACCAAGGCCGCCAAGCTGATCGACGCCTTCGATCGCGGCGCCACGATCCGCGCGCAGAACAAGAAGTACCTCGCGATTCCGACCGACGAGGCGGGCGTGAAGCACATCAGCATCTCGAAGGGCAGCGGCCGGATCACCCCGGCGGTGTGGGAGCGCGAGACCGGCATCAAGCTGCGGTTCGTGCCTTCGAAGACCGGCGGCGTCCTCGTCGCCCCGGCGCGCTACCGCCGACAGGCGATCCGCTTCCAGAAGCGCAAGTCGTTCAAGCCGATCAAGGAGGGCGCGGCGGACAAGGGGCGCGATTTCGTCGTGATTTTCGTCCTCGTCCCGCAAGTGAAGCTCCGCAAGCGTCTCGATGTGGATGCCACCGCCAAGCGCTGGGCCGCGCGCGTGCCGGCCGCGATCGAAGCGAACTGGAAGGCCTGATGCCCAGCAAGCGCGAACAGGTGATTCAGGCCGTCGTCGCGCTGATGCAGGCGGCCCTGCCGCAGGCCTCCCACTACCGGAACGAGGTCAAGCAGCGGACCATCCCGGCCGGCGGGTACGTCAACGTCGACGATGGCGATCCTGGCGATCCCGAGGTGTCGCTCAGCCCGACGATCTGGATCTACGAGCACGAGATCCCGGTCGAGGTCGCTGCCAACAAGACCACTCGCGACAACGCCGAGACCCGCCTCGACACGATGCTGCAGGCGATCGGCGCGGCCGTCGCCGCGGACCGGACGCTCGGCGGCCTGTGCGACTACCTGATGGTCCAGGGCGCTACCACCGAGGCCCTGACTGCTGAGGGTGCGCCCGTGTCGCGCTCCGCCCTGGTCGGCATCCTGGCCGTCTACGGCACCACCGATCCCCTGAACTGAACGATCCCAGGAGAGCACCATGGCCCGAGCCCGCGGCGCGAACGCCATCATGGCGGCTGCCTTCGAGACCACCTACGGCACCCCGCCGGGCAGCGGCTATCGCAAGCTGCCTTTCGTCTCGTCGAACCTCGGCGAGGAGCAGGGCCTGATCGCGTCCGACCTGCTCGGCTACGGCCGCGAGCCGCTGCCGCCGTCCAAGGACGTCATCAACAACGAGGGCGACGTCGTCGTCCCGATCGACCTGCGCAACTTCGGCAACTGGCTGAAGCTGTTCATGGGCGCGCCCACGACGACGCTCGATGCCGCCGGCAACACCCACGTGTTCGTCTCCGGCGCGGTCAGCCTGCCGTCGATGACGGTCGAAGTCGGCCTGCCCGAGGTCCCGAGCTACGGGCAAAACTTCGGCGTCCGCGGCAACACCATGCGGGTGCAGATGCAGCGCTCCGGCCTGCTCACCGCGACGCTCGGCCTGATCGGCCAGGGCGAGACCAAGCTCCTCGCCTCCGCCGCCGGCACGCTAGCGGAAGCCTCAGTCGAGCGCTTCTCGCCGTTCCAGGGCGCGATCACCCGGGGCGGCGTCGACCTCGGCTCCGTCGTCTCGGCCGAGTTCACCTACTCGAACAACCTCGACAAGGTGGAGACCATCCGCCGCGACGGTCGGATCGAGGACGCCGACGCCGGGATGGTAATGATGAGCGGCAACATCGTCGTCCGCTTCGCCAACACGGTGCTGCTCGACCAGGCCACCGCCGGCACGCCCGTCGAACTCACCTTCGGCTGGGTCACCGACGCCGGCCGCTCGCTCGTGTTCAAGGCCCACGCGGTCTACCTGCCGCGGGCGAAGACCCCCGTCACGGGCCCGAACGGCGTGCAGGCCACGTTCGCGTGGCAGGCGGCCAAGGACATGACCCTCGGCCGGACGGTGACCGCAACGCTCGTGAACAACGTCACGGCCTACTAGGGCTGACCTGTCGCGCGCTGGATGCACCTCACTCCAAGTCTTGTGAAAGTACGATCCAGTTCGGTTTGCTCGACATAGATTCGACCCCACGATTTGAGACCTGCTTCGCAAGCGTCTTTTGTTGGGAAATCAATAGTTCCTGACGTGACGACGCCGCTGGTGGCGACCGAGATCCAGACGAAGATCCACATCCAATAGGCCCTCCCGCGCCACGTCGCGCGCTGCCTTCGCCCCTACCACAGAGAGACCCGCGATGTTCAAGCTGACCGCCCCGTCGGACGAACCTGTCTGGCTCGATCTCGTCGCCGGGGTGCGCATCCGCGTGCGGCCTGCCACCGTGGCGGCAATCGTCGTGGCGCAGGCCGAGGCCGGCAAGGTGTTCCGTGCCGACGGGGCGGACGCCGATCCCGATACCGGATCGAAGGCTGGCATCGCGATGGTGCGGTCGCTGGCCCGCTTCGCCATCGTGGAGTGGGAGGGGGTCGGCGACGAGGACAGCGAGCCCGCGGCGGTGACGCCCCAGAACGTCGAGGCGCTGATGCGGGTATGGCCGGCCTATGACGCGTTCGACCGGCGATATGCGACCCCCGCCCTCAGCGTGAGTGCGGAAAAAAACGCCTAAAGGAACTAGCAGGCTGGCACTTCGGAGGCGGGTCCGAATACTGCGCGGCCTGCGACGGGGAGTGTGAGACGTGCCCCTATCGCGAGCATGAGCCGCAGACCGCCGACGGCATCGCGGCATGGGCGGTCATCGAGCGCTGTGCCGGGCAGGTGCGCGCCGTAAAGGGCCAAGCCTACGGCCTCGACTTCGGGTCGATCCTGATGCTGGCCGATGCGATGGGCGCGCGATCGACGCTCTTGGCTGACGTGCTGCCCGCGATCGAGCCTGTGATCCTCAAATCCTACCAGCAGGAAGGCGACGCATGACGACGAACATCGCCATCCGGCTGCAGGCTGAAGGGTCCGGCGAGATCCGCCGCGCCTTCGACGAGGCTGGGAACGCCGGAAAGACCGCCTTCGACGGCGTCACCTCGGCGCTGGATCGGACGAGCGCCGCCTCCGACAAGGTCGTCGAGAAGGTCCGGCAGGCCGGCGAAGCCGCCCGCACCGCCCAGGGGACTGCGGCCGGCGGCGGCGCATCGGCGCCCGGCGCGGCGATCTCGCGCGAGGTCGAGCGCATCCGGACGCAACTCGACGAGGAGTACCGAAAGCAGAAGCAGCTCGACCGCGCCGGCAGCGTGATCGATCGCGGCTATACCGCCGGGCACTTCGACGACGCCGAGCGCGCGCGTCTCACCGATCTTGCGTCCCAGCGCTACGGCACCGCCGCGCCACGCAACGATAACGTCCGCGGCCTCGACAGCCGCGACCGCATGTTCATCCAGTACAGCGCGTTCTCTGGTGCCTCCAGCCTCAGTGCCGGCGCGGGTCTCGGGTCGGTCGCAGTGCAGCAGGGCACCGGCATCGTCCAGCACCTCGCCGACCGTGAAGGTGGCTTGAAGGCTGGTCTGGCCGATCTCGGCACCAGTGCTGCTGCCCTGGTGACGCCGATGACGGTGGCGGCGACGGCGACCGCCGCGCTCGGTGCCGCCTTCGTCCTGGCGGGGACGCAGGCCGCGTCCGATCAGCGGGTGCTGGAGACAGCGACGCAGGGCATCGGCCGCGCGACCGGCGCAACGGTCTCGCAACTCGACGCGCTCGCCCGTTCGAACGCCGAGGCCGGCAAGGTCTCGACCTCGACGGCGCGCGAGATCGTGGCAGGCTACGCTTCGACCGGGCAGATTGCGCTGCCGGTGATCGGCGACCTGACCCGCCTGACGCAGGACTACGCCCGGATCACGGGCCAGGACGCGACCAGCGCCACGGCCGAACTCGCGCGCGCATTCGGCGATCTCGCAACCGGTGCCGATGCTATCGCGGCGAAAGTCGGCGGCCTCGACGACAAGACCAAGCAGCTGATCCTGACGCAGATCGAGCAGGGTGATCGCGCGAGCGCGCAGGCGACCGCCGCGGACTACCTAAAGGCCTCCGTCGACGCGAACACCATCGCAACGACCGGCTGGGCGGCGGCATGGGACCGGGCGAAGGCTGCGGCCGACGGCTATTGGGAGGCGGCCAAGCGCATCGCCGGCATCAAACTCGGCATCGTGCCGGAAGGTGCGCAGGCCGCGGTCGATCGTCTACAGGCCGCGGTCGACAGCACGAACAAGACCCGGACCGCGATCGGTATGCAGCCGCTGGGCCTCGGCGACCGGCAGGTCACCGAACTCGACGCCGCGAAGCTGCGCCAGGACACCGAGCGCCGGATCGCCGAGGGCAAGGCCGCCGAGGAGCGTGCCAACCAGGCGTCCACCGCCGCCGGCAACGTCGCCCGCGCCGTCGATCCGAACTACGCCCGCCTGGAGCAGCTGCGGAAGCAGCAATCCGACCTGCGCGACGCCCTGGCCGATCCGCTGGCGCGCACCAAGCTTTCCGACCAGGGGCAGGTGGAGGACGCCTACACCTCGACCACACGCGCCATCTCCACGATGACCGATGCGACCGGCAAAATGATCTCCGCCGAGGAGATGGCCCGCCGGTCGGACCAGCTGCGCATCGACAGCCTCAAGGCCAAGACCGACGCCGAGAAGGCGAGCGTGGCGGAGCGCCAGAAGGCGTTCGACCTGATCGGGAAGACGATCACGCCAGGCGATGCCCGCGGGCAGATCGATCGCGCCGGCGCGATTTCCCGCCTGGAATCCTCCGAGAAGGGGGGCAAGGCCGACACCGACAAGCAGGACGACTACGATCGGGCGCTGAAGCAGACCGAGAACAGCATCCGGCGCCAGGCGGAGCAGGCACAGACCTACGGCCAGAGCGCCGACGTCGTCGCGCGCTACCGGACCGAGACCGAGCTGCTGACGGCGGCCAAGCGCGCTGAGCGCGAGATCACGCCAGAGCTGACCGCGCAGATCCAGAGCTACGCCGACCAGGCGGCGGAGGCGGCCAAGCGCAACGAGGATCTGAAGGATCAGATGAAGCGCACCGACGACTTCCGCGGGGTCGGGTCGGACGGCGTGCGGACGCTGGTGCGCGGTCTCGCTGACGGCACGGCGCAGGGCAAGCTGTTCGAAAGCGTCCTGTCGAGCATCAAAAACCGGGTGGCGGACCTCGCATCGAACTCGCTCAACGACCTGCTGTTCGGGCAGCGCGGGACGAGCAGCACCGGTTCGCTCGGCGGCCTGTTCGGGCGCATGTTCGGGCTTGGCGGTGGTTCCAGCGGCGGCAGCGGCGATAGCGGCCTTCCCAACCTGAGCTTCGGGTTCGAGGGGGGCGGCTACACCGGTCCCGGCGGCCGCTACGATCCCGCCGGCATCGTTCACCGCGGCGAGGTCGTATTCAGCCAGGACGACGTGCGCCGCTTCGGCGGCGTGGATCGGGTCGAGATCATCCGGCGCGGCGGGCGCGGCTACGCCGCCGGCGGCCCGGTCGGCGGCTTCACGATGCCCGGTGCCATGGTAGCAGCCAGCGGATCGGCGACCCTTCCGGCCTTCAACCTAATTGACCAGCGTCCCGCCGGCTCGGGCGACATCGATCCGACGGCGCAGCGGCGCTCCGATGGCGGGTTCGATCTGATCCTGCGCGGCGTCGAGGGCAAGCTTGGGCAGCGCGCCAACACCGGGCGCGGTCCGTTCAAACAGGCCGCCGGCGGCCCCGCATTCAACCAGGGCTGATCCGGCATGGCGATCCCGACATGGCCTGCCGGCCTGCCCGAGTTGCGCGGCCTCGCGCAGTCCGCGGGGTCGAAGGCCCTGCACCCGGCGGTGCAGGAAACGCAGTTCGACGACGGGCCGCCGCGGCTTCGGCGCCGGCAGCTGTTCGTCACGACGCCGCTCGCAATGTCCCTGCGGCTGACGGCCGACCAGTTCGTCGCGCTGAAGGCGTTCCACCTGAACGACCTCAACACCGGTACCCGGCGGTTCAACGCCCCGGTGCTACTGCCCGACATGACGATCGGCACCAGGGTGTGCACCATCCAGGGCGAGCTCGCATGGTCGTCCCTGAACCGGTTCAAGTACCTCGTCTCCTTCACCCTCGTGGTCCAGGACTGGTGATCGCATGACGCTCTCCCGCGCGCTGCAGGAGGCCTACGCCTCTGGCGACGAGGACGGCATCGAGATCACCACGCTCGAGATCGACCACCCGTCGCTCGACGTCGCGATCCGTCTGGCCGCCAACGTCGATTCCCTACTCGGCGATCCGGGCGACACCATCGGCCTGCCGATCGCCGGCGGCGGCCCGAAGGTCCCGCACCTGCTCTGCGCCTTCACCCTCGTGCGGCCGGGCGCGGATCAGGACGGCCCGACCGACGGCAAGATCCAGATCGACAACGTGTCCGACCTGCTCCACGACCTGCTGAAGGGCGTCATCGGCTACGACGCGCCGATCACCGTCGGCTTCCGGCAGTACCGCGTAATGCCCGGCCAGCTCGATGCGGTCTCCGCGCCCGACGAGGACATCGCCGGCCTGCAGATGACGACGGTCGAGGTCGACGCCAACCGGTCCGAGGGCACGATCGCCTGGCCGGACGGTCGGACGCAGAACGTGCCGACCGGGCCGAACGCGTTCTTCAGTCGGTCGGACTACCCCGGCCTGTTCTCGTGATCGACCGGGCGCTGTTCCTCGCGGGCCTGCGCGGGCTCGCCTACGACGCCGAGATCTTCAACTGCTGGCACCTCGCCGGCCTCGTGCAGGACCGCCTGTTCGGCCGGGCCCTGCCGATTGCGGCCCCGGGCCTCGTTGCCGACGTGCGGGCTCGGGCGCGGGCCATGGCCGAGCACCCGGCGCGTGCGGACTGGCAGCCGGTCGCGCGGCCTGTCGATGGCGCGCTGGTGCTCATGGGCAAGGTCGAAGGCGCCGAGACCCACGCCGGCACTTGGCTCGCCGAGCAGTGCGGGGTGATCCTGCACAACGACGAGGGGCATGGCGTGGTGTTCGACTCGCCGCTCGAACTCGCCGCCGCGCGCCGCTGGCGGCTGACGTATCTCGTTCCGGTCTGACCGCATGACCCTTGTCGTCACCTCCAACGTCGTCGGGCAGCGCCGCGGCGAGCCCGTCGTGCTGCCGAACCGGCGCCGGCGGCTCTCGACGATCGTTGCGCGCCACCGCCCGCCGGCCGACCGGCGCTTCATCGTGTCAGTGCACCGGAAGGGTGAGGTCGCGTTCCAGCCGAACGACCGCGCCGTGCGGCTGCGCGCAGACTGGCCGCGCACGCTCGTCGGCCCGAGCGACGTAGTGCTGATCACGGTGGTGCCGCTGAAGGGCGGCTTCGCCTCGATCGGGCTCGCCATCGCGTCGATCGCGCTCATCGCCATCGCGCCCTACGCGGCGCCGGGCATCGCCGGCTTCCTCGGCGCCGGTGTGTCGGCCGGTGTCGTCCAGGCCGGTCTGGTCGTCGGCGGCATCGCCCTGTCGTTCGCGGCGCAGGCCTCGGCGGCGGCGAAGAAGAAGACCGAGAACCCGCTCTACAGCGTGTCCGGCGGCGGCAACATCCCGAAGGCCAACGCCCGCCGGCCGCTGCTCTACGGGCGCTCGTGGTCGTCGCCCCCGCTCAGCCAGAAGGACTACTTCAGCTACGACGGCGACACGATGGTGCTCGTCAAGCGGATGACGCTGGGCATCGGCAAGTTCAAGGTGCACCGCGTCCGCGTCGGCGACGCGCTGTATTGGGACGAGGGCTCGGGCCTGCAGTCCCCGTTCAACCTCGTCACCGGGCCGCTCGGGGCGGCGTTCGAGATCCTGTACGAGACGCCCTCGGCGATCTCGCCCGGCGACGTGATCACCTCGACCGACGTCGGCGGCCAGGAGATGCCCCGGGTCGGCGGCAATCCGGATTGGACGCCATGGTTCCGGCTGTGCCCGCCCGGCGTCACCGCGGACGCGATGCAGGTCTCGCACACCTACCCGGCGATCTACCGGACCTCGTCGGCCGGGGCGCAGAAGCCGACCGTCGCCGCGGTGACCTATCAGGGCCGCGAGATCGACCCGAACACCGGCAACGTCATCGGCCCGGTGGTCCAGCTCTGGCGCTCGGACGAAGGCGGCAACGCGCTGACCGTCACGCCGCTGCGGCGCTCGGTCAACTTCCGGCTGCCTAAGCCCAACTCGGCGTGGGAGGTGCGCGCGCAGAACGCCTACCCGGATCCGGTTGGCTTCATCCAGGAGAACCGCGCCTCCTGGGATGAGATGGTCGCGTTCAAGGACGACGTCCGCATCCGGCCTCAGACCACCGAGATCTGCATGCGCGTCCGGGCCGGCAAGGGCCTGACCGTCACGGCGTTCTCGGACATCACCGTCGACGCGACCCGCATCGTGCCGGTGTGGAACGGCTCGGGATGGGTCGAGCAGCCGGCGAGCAAGGCCGTGTGGGCGTTCTGCGACCTCGTGCGGGCGGAGTACGGCCTCAACCAGCCCGACGGCGTCGATGCCGACAAGGCGCTGTACTACGCCAACCTGCTGCCCTCCTTCGATACCTACGACGGCCAGTTGCCCGAGGTGTCATCGTTCTGGGAGGCGGCGGCCGAGGTGCTGCAGCCGCTACGCGCGGATCCGGTGAAGGTCGGCGCGATCCACACTTTCGTGCGCGACGAGAGCCGGGCCGATCCGCGCCACGTGCTGACGCGCCGGCAGATCATCCGGGACAGTGGCGGCGCGACCTACAAGACCAAGGTCGAGGGCTCGGACGTCATCGTCGAGTTCGACCGCGACGGCGACCCGAAGCGACCCGACGAGGTGCGCTACAGCTACGGCCCGCAGACCCGCACGCCGAAGCGCTACAAGGTTGCCGGCATTCGCGACGGCGAGCACGCCCAGAAGCACGCCGCCTGGCTCGCGCTGGTGGCGGTGTTCCGCGGCGCCGAGCGCCGGATCACCACAGAATGGGACGGCCGCCTGGTGTTCCCGGGCGATCACATCCTGTCCGACCTGTGGTTCTTCCGGGACAAGCAAGCCTACGGCGTCGCCTCGCGCGACGGCAACGTGCTGCAGCTCGACGTCACCGCCAATGTGCCGGGAGAGTGGGGCTACATCTCGATCCGCACGCGCGTCGGGCGCGAGTGGGGCATCCTGCGCGCCCGCGGCGTCGGCGCGCGCGGCTTGGAGCTCCACCCGGACGACGTGCCGGCGCTGGAGGCGCAGACCGGCCTGCCGCTCGCCAGCGTGCTGGCGCGGGACACGCAGGGCCCGACGACGGTGGTGCTGGGCGACCTCACCGAGCTGCAGGAGAGCTACGTCGCGCGCTCGGCCGTGCCGTCGGACGCCGACCACGTCCAGATCGAGATGGTGCGTGACGACATCCGCATCTGGCAGATGCTCGGGGAGACGGTCTACCTGCCGTTCCCCGTCAACTACGACGGCACGGACGAGCCACTTCAGCCGCAGATCTCCGTGCTGCATGCGCGCTGCATCAACATCGAGACCGGGATCGAGGTGGTCTGGGGCGTCTCGGCCACGCGCGGTGCCCGCAACTATGAGGCGGACATCACCTACGACCAGGGGGTGACCTGGGACATCCTCTCGCCGTTCGGGCCGGCCTCGACCGGCCGGGCGCAGATGCGTCAGGTCGATGGGCCCGTCAGCGTACGCGCCCGCGCCTACGGACGCACCGGCCTGCACGGCGACTACATCACCACGACGTTCACCACCATCGCTCCGGTGGTGGACATGAGTTACATCGACGGGCTGGAAGCCCTGTTCACCGATGTGCGGAAGACTATCAATTCGGTCGCCGCCCTCGGTGATGCTGAGCTTCGTCGCGGGCTCGCCATCCTCCTCGACGTGAACCGCGACCTCGACCGGCGTCTCGAGGAGATGGCGCAGGCAGCGGCGACCGAGGCCGGGCAGGCCTTCCTGACACGCCAGTTCAACAAGGTTGCGGCTGAGGGCCGGACGCAGGACAGCTTCGCGGCGATCGAGCGCGTGGATGAGGCCAGGATCTCTGACAAGGAGGCGTTCGCCGGCATCACCACCACGCTCGGCTCCCGGCTCACCACCGCCGAGGGCACCATCGTCGGGCAGGCGACTGCGCTTCAGTCGGTAACGACCCGAGTGACGAACGCCGAGGGCACGATCACCTCAACCTCGCAGGCACTGACCAACCTGACGTCGCGAGTCACGAACAACGAGCTCAACATCTCGGGGCAGGCCACCGCCACGCAGCAGCTTACCACCCGCGTGTCGGGCGCCGAGGGCAACATCTCGAGCCTGTCGCAGTCCTACACCGCGCTCCAGGCGCAGGTGAACGGCCAGGGCGATACGATCTCCGGGCAAGCGACGGCGATCAGCAACCTGTCCGCCTACGCCAGCCAGATCGATGGGCAGGTGCAGTCGCAGGCCTCCTCGATCCAGGCGCTCAGCACCACGCAGGCCGGTCACACCGCGACGCTCACCACCTACGGCACGTCGATCAACGGGCAGTCGGTGCAGTTCGGCGTCACCGGGTCGATCGACGGGCAGACCGGCGGATTTGTGTTCGACGGCGTGCGCCGGCTGGATGGGGCAGTCTCCTACAGCCTCAAGATTCGCGGCGACGTCATCGTGGATGGCACGCTCACGGCACGGACGCTCTCGGCACAGCAACTCATCGTCAACGGGCAGTTATTTGATGCCGCGGCCACGCAGGTCGCGGCCGCAGGCTCGGGCACGGCGTCGAGCGGTGTTTCGATCTACCTGCGCGGTTCGGGCAAGACGGTCATCCTCGCTTTCTTCAACGGGAACTCAGCTTCCGGCTCGACTGCGGGCCCGGGTCAGTTCCTCATCACCCGGGATGGCGCCAACGGCCCGTTGAGCACTGTCAACGCGAGCTTTGCCCTCTACAAGCCGGACAGCGGCAACCTGCTCTACTACCCAGGGTCGATGTGCATTGTCGCGATCGACAACCCGGGGACTGGTACTTTTACTTACCGCGCTCAGCATACCAACGGCCAGAACATTGGCGGCGTGACGATCGTTGTTATGGAGCAATCGAAGTGAGCGAGGTTGTGAAGGACTACATCACGCAGGCGAACTTCGTGGAGTACGATGCTTCGGGCGCGATTATGCGAGGCGGCCACCAGGGCATCGCCTTCACGACCGACGCGATGGCCCGTGGCGAGCGTGTGTTGATGACCGGCATGTCGTTCCGGCCGGAGGACGTCTGCCGCACCCACTACGTCGAGACGGCGTTGCGTCACATCCGGGTGCGAACCGAATGCCCGGCGGTGCTCGACGGTTTGGTTCTCAGCCGCTTGCCGCAGCCCTGCCGCATCGAGATCTCGTCGCCGTTCGCGACGCCCACCTTCTACGACTGGATCGACCCGGCGCTGACGCTCTCGTTCGAGCACCCGGGCCGGTACACCGTGCGGGTGCTGTCCATCCCGTACCTGCCCGGCGTGTTCGAGGTACCGGTCGATGCGTGAGCCGAAGACGCTCCACCACGGCTCGGATCACCGTGCGCACCGCGCCGAGCACTACCCGATCACGGGCGACGCCCTCGACGCCATCGCCGAGGGCCTGCGCGCCTATCAGCGCGGTGAGCCCCTGCCGCCCAAGACCATCGCTTGGCTCGATGCCCGCGATGCCGTGAAGGCCCGTTTCCGCAAGCCTGCGGCCGCCTGACCCCTTCCTCTCGGAATCCTCGTGCATGGCTGATCCTACCGTCTCCGTGACGGCCGGCTCGACGGCGGTCGTCGGTACCGGCACGTCGTTCATCGAGCAGGCCGGCGACCTGTTCATTCTGGCTGGCATCACCGTCGTCATCTCGTCGGTTACGCCGGGGCAGATCACGCTGGCGCAGCCGTGGCCGGGGGCCACGCTCACCGACCGAGCAGACTTCGCGACCTCGCGCAGCGGCCCGTACTGGTCGAGCAACGTCACCACGAACGCGCTGATTACCGACCTCGTCAACAAACTTGACGCCGCCCTGCCGCTGCGGTTCGACATCGCTGGCACAGTTGCACAGCGGACCGTCTACAATAACCAGCCGGTTGGCTTCGTCTACCTGGCGGTCGATTACAGCTATCAGGGCGTGGCGACCTATGCCGTTGCTGTAAAGCTCGCCAACACCAACAGCGCCGCCGATTGGGCGGCCTGGCAGGTGATCAAGGCAAGTCCCGCACAGGCCACCGCCGATGCACAAGCAGCACGCGACGCCGCGATCGTGGCGCGCGACGCGGCGGCAGGCTCGGCAACCGCCTCCGCTGCCTCCGCCACGACGGCTACGACACAGGCCGGTGTTGCGACCGGAGCGGCTTCCACCGCCACCAGCGCCGCCGGAACGGCGACCGCACAGGCTGGGATCTCTACAGGCGCCGCTGCGACTTCCACGACGCAAGCCGGCGTAGCCACCTCGGCTGCATCTGCCGCCGCCGCCTCTCAGTCCGATGCCGCCAACAGCAAGGCGGCGGCGGCCGCCTCGGCATCTTCGGCCAGCACGAGCGCGACTGCGGCGCAGGCCGCCCGCACAGGTTCCGAGACCGCGCAGGCCGCAACCGTCGCGGCTCGCACGGACACGATCACGGCCCGAGACGCGGCCGCCAGCTCCGCCACGAGCGCCCGGGCCGACGCCGTCTTGGCGCAGTCCGCCCGCGCTGACGCCGCGAGCTACGCCAGCGCGCTCAACCTCGCGGCCTTCGACTTCAGCTTCGACACCTCGCCTGCCGCATCCGACGACTGGAGCAACTGATGTCCCGTCAGCCCCGCCGCCTCGCCCGCCTCGGTGCGGCATCCGATCTTCCGAACATGGCCGCGATCCTGGCCTATGTCGGACCGTCCGGCGAAGTCATCTCGGACAATACTAACCTTCGTCTCCAGGACGGCTCGACGCCAGGCGGCCTCGTCATTGCGCGTGCCGGCATCAACTCGGACATCACCGCGCTTAAAGGGCCGTCCACTGCGCCGGGAATCGACATCCTCGCGTCCGAGACGGCGATCGCATCGGCGGCGACGGTTGATCTCGGTACGGCGACTTCGCTCAAGGTGCTCATCAACGGCACCACCACGATCACGTCGTTCGGGCCGCTGGCACACGGCTTCCGCATCATCCGGTTCGCCGCCGCGTTGACGCTCACCCACAATGCCACGTCGCTCATCCTGCAGACGGGGGCGAACATCATCACCGCGCCGGGCGACACCTGCATCGCCACCTCGGATGCATCGGGCAATTGGCGGGTGCGGGTCTACCAGCGGGCAGACGGCACGGCGCTTGTTGGCGTTGTGCCGACACGGCAGGTCCTGGCAACTGGCCTCGCCACTGGTGGCGGCGACCTCAGCGTCGACCGTACGATCACAGTACCGAAGGCAACAGCAGCGGACCTCAACGCCGCCACCGACGATACCAAGGCGCTGACTTCGCTCATCGTCGCCGCCGCGCTGGCGCTCAAGGCGCCGCTCGCGAGCCCTACCTTCACCGGATCGCCGAAGGCGCCGACGCCTGCCGCCACCGACAATTCGACGCTGCTGGCGACCACCGCCTTTGTGACCAACGCCGTAGCAACTGGCACTGTCGCGGCCATCCTCTACGACCGCGCGCAATCTTTGACCGCCGCCCAGGCCGTCCAAGCTCAAGCTAACCTTGCGCTGGACGCGGCCGAAGTCGACGCCGCCTCGGCCGCCACGACCGACATCGGCACCACCACTGCGCAGTTCGTGCGCGTCACCGGCACCACGACGGTCACCTCGTTCGGCACGGCGGCAAAGCGGATTCGCTCTATTCGGTTCGCGTCGGCGCTGACGCTTGTCCATGATCCCGCAAAACTGATCCTGCCGGGCGCCCTGAACCTCCTGACCGCGCCGGGGGACACCTGCATCGCGTCGTCGGATGCTTCCGGCGTATGGCGGGTGCGCAGCTACCAGCGCGCCGCCGACGTGACGCTCTCCGCCCCCTATCTCGGACAGGTCGCCAACCACTGCCGAGTTCCGAGCTTTTTCGTCAACAGCAATACGCAGATGGGTGGGCGGAGGCGGTTCTATGCTCGAGACCACATCACGCAGCTTCAGACGCTGTGGCCGAACTTCTACGTTGATGGCGCCACTCTACAAGAAAAGGGGCCGGGAGCTGCTGCAACGATTTTTGCATTGCTAGAGTATCCCACAGGCGTCTTCAAACGCTTTAGGTTCTCGACATCTCCCGTTGCTGGGACAGGTGGGATGGACGGTGGCATCATTCCGGACGGCGGGATGTTAATGTCCGACCCTCTGCAATGCCGTATCCCAATGGGTGCGGAAGGCGGTGTTTGGTACTATTATCAGAACAGCGCAGGCATTGTCTACTTTACCGATTTTGCCGCTACTGATATATCGCACGGCGATACCTTCCAATTCGGAAACAATGTTCCGAACTATGCGCTTGGCACCAATAGCGGACAGGCTTACACGAACAGCGGAGATGGCGGCACTGGCTACGGCCCGGTTGCAATCCTTGCGCCAACGCGAAAAGCCAGCGTTTGCTTAGTTGGTGATAGTCGCTCGGTCGGGGTCGGCGATTCATACTTGGATGCCAGTCACGATCTTGGGTACTATGAGCGGTCGTTGTCTGCCCTGGGGGTCGGCCTCATTGCCTCGGGCAAGTCGGGTGACAAGGCTAGCGCCTATATTGCTAGCCATGCGCAACGCGCCCTTCTGGCGCAGTATGCGTCGCACGTCCTGATTGAGTACGGCCGCAATGATATTGCCTCGGGCGATAGTGCAACAACCGTTCAGAACCGCCTCACGACAATTGCCGGCTACTTCCCTGGGAAGACGATCATCGGGGCTACGCTTGATCCCGACTCTACATATAGCAATGGCACACAGACCGCGGCGAGCTTCAATGCTCAGCGAGTTGCGCTCAACACGGCAATCCGTGCCGGCCTACCGGGCTTCAGTGGGTATGTAGACGGTGGTGCGCAGTTAGAGGCCGGCGCAAACACGGGTCTATGGAAGGGGGGCACGGACGACTATATCCACGCCAACTTTACCGGGTGTACTTTCGTGCGTGACACTGAAGTATTCCAGCAGTCTATGTTCAGTCGTGGCCCAGCCTCCGTTTTGGTCGCGTGATGCAGCCAGGATCCGTCATAGCCCGCGTCCTTATGGTCCTCACGCTTCTCGGTGCGGTGACCTTTCCGGCCGTTGCTGCTCGCCATCATACGGTCTGCGTGGCTGTCGATGTCGAGGGCATCCCGGCCCGCATCTGCCCGCCGGCCCGGCGCCGCTGACCCTACGCCTGCCGCTGAGCGAGCAGCCCGGCTCGGTGAAGAGCTTCCTCTACCGCCTCGTAGACGGGCGCCATCACGTCGTCGTTGGTCGCTCGTGGCGGCCGCACCGGCTTCATGGGTGGAAAGCTGCTCATCAGCTCCTCAACGGACATCGGCGGTCGCTCATCGACGTAGGGCTGCTGCGGCCTCGACGCGCTGGCCACGAGTGATCTGAGCTTTCCGAGCATGTGCGCCTCCGCGGGCCGCGTAGCACAACCCGCGCCACCACCCACCGCTCTCAGACATCGTGAGGACTGACCATGGCTGCTGCGCTTGATCGCGCCGTCTTCTACGGCGCTGTGCGCTCCGACCCGTTTCCGAAGGCCCTGTCGCAAGGGCAGGTGTCGGGGATGGGCTCGCTGCTCGACGCCTGCCCGCCTGACCTCGGATCCGACGCGCTGGCCTACTGCCTCGCGACGGCGTTCCACGAGACGGCGCGGACCATGCTCCCGATCAAGGAACTCGGCGGCGCGGCCTATTACACCCGCATGTACGACCCGCACGGTGGCCGGCCGGACGTCGCGAAGGCCCTCGGCAACACGGTGCCGGGCGACGGCGCCAAGTTCGCCGGCCGCGGCTACGTCCAGCTCACGGGCCGGTCGAACTATCGGCGGGTCACGGGCGAGCTCCAGAACCGCGGCTACCTCGACCGGTCGCTCGACCTAACCGTGACGCCCGACATGGCGATGACGCCGGACATCGCCGCAGCGATCATGTTCCTGGGCATGCAAGAGGGCTGGTTCACCGGCCGCAAGCTCGCCGACTACTTCGCGCCCGGCAAGTCCGGCCCAGTCGGCGCCCGGGCCATCATTAATGGGCAGGACAAGGCATCGACGATCGCCGGCTACTTTCGAGCGTTTCAAGCGGCGCTGAAGACGGCAGGGCATGTGCCGGGCGGCCTCACCGTCGTCGTGTCTACGATCCCCGTCGAGACCAAGCCGCTCGCGCCGCCACCCGCCGCTCCGATCCGCCCAGTCGATCCAGTGCCGCCGGCCGTGGCCGTCCCCGCTCCCCCGGTTCCGGCGCCCGGCCTGTTCGCTCGCATGGCTGAGCGTCTGCGCATTGCTTTCCCCGTGAAGAAGGTCTGACCCCATGGCCGCTGGCATCATCGGAGCCCTCACTGCCGCGCCTGCGGTGATCGAAGGCATCACCAACATCATCGGCCGCTTCATCCCGGACCCGGGCCAGCAGGCTCAAGCTGCGATCGAGATGCAGAAGCTCGTTGTCGATCGGGAGGCCGCCGCAGCGACCGCTGCAGCCGAGATCGCCAAGGCGCAGGCGGAGACGAACACGGCGGAAGCGCAGAACCCGTCGATGTTCGTCGGCGGTTGGCGGCCGTTCGTCGGCTGGGTCTGCGGCATTGGTCTGCTCTACGTCGCCTTGCTGCAGCCGGGCCTCGCCTGGCTCACTGGCATCGTGAACGCCGCCTTTGGCATCGGCATTCCCATGCCGCCGGTCCCGCCGTCTGAGGTGCTGATGACGGTGTTGACCGGCATGCTTGGGATCGCCGGCCTGCGCTCCTACGACAAACAGAAGGGTACTGCCGCGCCGACGATCGCGGCAAAGCGCTGACCCGTGACCGCGCTCGACCTCGCCAATCTCCTCAAGGACTACGGTCCCTGGGGTCTTCTCGCGCTCGCGCTGCTCACGATCCGTTTCCTGTTCAACGGGTGGCGCGATTGCATGGTCGCGCGGATCGAGGAACGCGGGCAGATGGCGACCGCCCTGGAGCGTCAGGCCTCCGGCAACGCTGCGACGTCGGCCGCGCTTGACGACGTGCGTGAAGGGCAGATCGAGATCGCGAAGCTCGCCGCCGAGGCGCTGAAGGGCGACGAGGGCAACCGCGAGATCACCAAGGACGCTCTGAAAGACATCAAGAGCCGCCTCGACGTCCTCGCCGGACGTGGGGGCGCCTGATGAGCTTCGGTTGGCTGACGCGCTGGATGCGCCGGAAGGTGTGCCCCGAGTGCAATCACGACTGCGACCGGCTGGAGCGCGCCCAGGCGCTCCACGTCATGTCGGTCGACGCGGTGAAAGCGGCGCGCCGGAAGCAGGCGCGGCGCCTGAGCGACGTCCGCATCACCGTCGAAGCTACCCTGCGGCAAATGGAAGAGCGCGCGGCACAGCGCGAGGGGGATCGCTCGTGATCTATCAGGACGATACGCCGGTGCGCATCAAGGGGACGATCTATTGGGCGGCCCTGCTGCTCTTCCTCGGCTACCAGCTCTGCAACTTCTTCGTCCCGAACTCGGACATGATCCTCGCCGCGCGGGTGATGGCGGCCGGGTTCTATGCGGTCGTACTCTACGTCTACGGCCCAGATGCGTGGCGCGCGCTGTGGAAGAACGATCCGATCTCGAGCGACTATCTCATCGTGGGTATCTGGCTGTCCTTTGCCTCGCATCTGGGGCAGACGGCCTACAGCATCGCCTACCGCCTTGCGCCCTCTGACTGGTTCCTCAACAGCGAGATTGTGTCGTTCATCATCATGGGCTCGGTCGTCGGCGCGGCGCTCCACATCTGCGCGCCGGGCAGCCTCGACGGGCAGGTGCCGCGGCGGAATCGAATTGCTCTCGGCATCGGCGTCGGGATCGCGACGCTCGTCGTCGGCTTGTTGCTGATCACCCGGCCCGACATCCGCCCGCTGATCGAGCGGACCCGCCCGTACATCGGCGACTGGTTCCACACCGGGGCGCTGCGCGGTCTTGGTGTACCGCCGGCATGAGGTCCTGCCCCGAAGGCGCCTTCACGTCCGGCCACCTCTGGATGGCGGCCCTGTGCGGCTTCGTCCTCGCCGTGGTGGTGATCGGAGTCCTGCGCGACCTAGCCGCGTCCCGAGATCCGCCGCCCGAAGGGTGAGGCCCCTCAGCCTCGTTCCTCCCCCGACTCAGCCCGCCCGGCATCCGCCGCGGCGGGTTTCTTTTTGGGCTCTACAAAAATTGGCTGCTAGGATATCTTTGCTGACCCGGTGGAGCCGTCGGCGATGTGGATGCAAAGCGCAATAAAGCAGGCGATCAAAGGGCTGGCGAAATTTGGGCCCGACGGATTGGTTTTTTCCGTCGTCACGCTCGGCACTTTTTCCGCCTTGGTTGCTCATGCTGATCCCGCGTGGACCGTCGGCGCAGGATGCGGATTTTGCCTTCTGTGGCTCCTCCGAAATTTCCTATCGGCATGGCTCTTGGTGCGGACCAAGCGCGCAGAGCTTCAGCTGAAGGCGCAGAACCAAGCGCTCAGCATTGCGAAAAAATTTGGAATTCCGAGCGTACCGTTGCCCACACCAGCGCCACCGCAAGCTCCGCCGCTCCTGTCAGCGCCGCCCAAGTGATCCTCGAATTGCAAATCGGCAACCCCCGCCATAGATAACTTCCCATGGTGACCGGCATGCAAGGCACGATTCTCATCGTCATAGCCATCTTGGCCCTGTCTCTTCTGATCGGGCGCGAACTCGTTCGCGCTACCGCCGACGCGCGCGATAAGGCGGAAGCGCTGAAGATAGCGGACGGCGTGCTTGATGTATGCCTCGCAACAACCGAGCGCCTTCTTGCTGACGATCGCCTCCCTCCGACGTTGAAGCGCGTGCTCTCTGGTCAGTTGCTTGTACTCGGAAATTCACTGGTGGGCGGTCAGCGCATTCGTGCATTTCTGAGTGAGAGGCCGCCGGAAGTGCCGACGCTCAGCGATGAACAAAAGGAAATCTTAGCTGCGTCGGATGAGATCGCCTGCACTTATCCGCACCTCCTTACCGAATACAGAGAAACTATTGCTCAGGGGTTTTTTGTGATTCTGGCGATGCATGCTGAAAACTGGAAGGCAGAATTGTCAGTTCAAGGTGCGGTAAAAAACCCCTATGGAATGCCGTTCGGCCTAGATCGGCTATTTAGCGGGCTGGGGCTTACGACCGCTTCAAATATCTGACGACCAAGGAATAGTTGGTGCAGAACAAGCCCGCCTGGCAGCCGCCGAGGCGGGCTTTTCGTTCATGCCGCCTATCGCCCAGCCTCCCACACCGGCACGCCAACAGGCCGCCCTGGCCGGTTCCGCCGGAAGGTCTGGTTTCCGTACCGGATCCAGGTGTCGCCGATCGCCTCGACGCGGCGCGCGTTGATCATCAGGCCGCCGCAGTAGTCGACCCGGACCACGCCAACGGTCGGATGCACGCCGAACAGGTCGGTGACCGTCCAGCCGAGGGCGATGGCTTCCTCGCCGAACCGGTCGAGGAAGTCGATCGCCGCCTCGCGCATCTCCTGCCAGCGCTGCGCCGAGAAGCCGGGACAGGGCGGCACCGTCGGCTTCATAGCCTCGAGCGCATTGCGCCAGGCCTGCACGTCGGAAGGCGTGGGTCGAATCGGTGCGGGGGATGCCATGGGTCTCGCCGGATGTGGGCCGGCGGGGATAGGGGCGCGGGCGGGGTAGCGCAACGCGGCTGACAGCCGCCGGCTTATCCCGGGCCGAGCACTTTCAGCAGCTCGTGCCCGCTGTCGCTGAGGAACCACGCCTGCTCGTCTCGCCGGCGCCCGGGGTACTGCGCCGACCGGACGTCGATGTAGCCGAGTTCGACCAGGGCGCGCATCGACTTCGGGTGCGCGGAGAGCCGCAGGCCGAGGGGGTTCATCGCAGCGGCGCGCAGAGCTTCGAGAGCACGCCCGCGGATGGCTGAATCATTCGCCACGCTCTACCCGGTCCGTCAGCGCCCGCGCGGCGATCTGGGCGACCGCGACGCCTTCCTCGGGCGACAGGCGCTTGGTGTTCATCCGGCGCTCGGGCTCGGCGCACACGTAGACGTAGAAGATGACCCGCCCGGCCCGGTCGACCACCTGCACCGATTCCTCGGCCGCCTTGATGCGCAGAGGCAGGGCGAAACGGAGCGCCTCGCTCAATGCTCGGTGCTCTCGTTCTTTTGCCGAGCGAGGAGGGTCAGCAGGTCGACGAGATCATCGGCCACTTCCATGTCGAGGCCGGTCTGCGGCACGCCGTTGACGCGCGCCGGCTCGCCGGTGGCGATGTCGTAGACCGTCCAGCCCTCGTCGTCCTTCCGCATGTCGAAGAGCTGAGCCGGCGTGTTGCTGTTCGCAGGATCGCTCATGGCGCCACCGGCCGCGCCAGCAGGATCGCGGTGCGCACCATCCCGCGCCGGAAAGTCTCAGACGCGCCGGGCTCGGCGACCGCCTTCCGCGACGGCTCGTGCTCCTTCACCGCGGCGGCCGGATCGACCGTGTGCCCGCTCGTGAACCGGAACAGGCTCACCGTCGGCTCGCGCATGAACACGTCGACCGCTGCGTTCACCTCGTCGGAGGCGATCGTCTTGGCCTTGATGAGGTCGCCGGTCGTCGGGTCTGCCATGGGGCGATCCTAAAGCCGCTTGGCGTGCCGCGCCACGGGGCGGCCAGCGGCGAAAAGCCTTTGGCAAACACCCTGTAACCCATTGATCTGTAGATCGAGCCAGATCGCGGTTTTGGCAAAAAGATTGCGCAATTCCAGCGGTTACGCATAGCTTGAGGTGCTAGTCCTGCAAGGGGTGGAGGTTCGAGTCCTCTTGGCCGCACCAACGTTTCGATGTCGTACGTCGAAGCGTCGGTGCATGAAAACGGGTTGTGGGCGGCCGCGCTCTTCGACGACGGCGCCCTTCGCGGCTCACACGAGAGGCCGCATTCGAAGGCGCCTGAACGCCGGGCCCTGATTCTTCGCACGGACATCACGGCTGACTGATAAGCGCTCCTGAAAGGCCGATGATCGATAGATCTCGTGCGCGGTCGGTGCGTCGCGGCGTCCTGCTGACGTCGTCTGTCCTGCAATCTTCTCCGCCGGCATTTCGGCGCCGCCGGGCGGCGTTCGCCCACCGCGGTCGAGGAAGCTGAACGCTTGCTGCCGACGGGCTTCAGCGTCGGTCCAGCGATACCCTGCCAATCTTCTCCTCGACAGCCGAGACCGGGGCTTCGGCACGATGCCGGCCCCGCGACGTGTCAGGAGATGGGCGATGAAGAAGATTGCTGCCGTCACAGCCGCCGTGCTCTTCGCGGCGAGCGGGTTCGGAACCACCGCAGCCGAGGCTCGGGGCGGCGGTGCCCTCGCGGCCGGCCTGATCGGCGGGCTCGCCGCGGGCGCACTCCTCGGTGCCGCTGCCGCGGAGGCGCACGCGGCGCCCGCCTACGGCTATGGCGACCCTGCGCCCGCCTACGGCTACGCAGATGCGCCCCCCGTGGTGCGCTATCGGCCCGCTCGCGTCGTCCGCGCATACGACGACGAGGTGGTCTACCGGACCACGCGGATCGTGCGCTCCGACGCGACGGATCCGGAAGGTTACGGCTATCGCGCCGCCGGGTACGGCGACCGCTGGCACTGCGACCGGCCGCACGGCTACGGCGGCTGGTAGCCGAAGAGGCACCAGGGCTGCCCGAGGGGCGCGGGCAGCCCGCTTGCACCGCTCGGCACGCCGCGAGGCCCAGGCCTCGGGCTCCGGCACCCGGGCGGGGCTTCGGCGAAGTCCGAGATGCCCCGTCGAGGGTGAAACCCTTGACCGGTCCCGCCGCACCGCCGAAACATCGCCATCGACCGACCGGTCGTCCCGATCCATCCACCACGGCTCGTGCGCCGGCGCCGTGCCGACCTGCCTCGCTCATGCCGGGCGGATACGATCCCGGCGGCGACCCTGTTCTCGAAAGCGACCATGGCAGGCCTCAAGGACAAGCGCGGATTCATCGACAAGGATCGGCTCGATCTCTCCGAGCGGAAGGCGGTCGAGTACTGGATGAAGCGCTGGGGCGTGACGCAGGACCAGCTGACCACGGCGCACCGCAAGGCCGGGCGCATGATCAAGGACATCGCCGCCGAGCTCGGCAAGAAGCGCTGAGCGGGCCGGATCGGACGACCCCATCGCAGGTCCGCGCTGCTTGTGGCCGCGCGAGGAACCGGCCCACGTCGGTGCGAATGGATCCACCGGGGGGCGGGATCGACCGAAGCCGCCTGCAATCCTCATGGCCGCCCGAGGGCCGGCCGTGAGGATGTGCATCAGCCCTCGCTGTCGCGATTGAGGCCGAGGACCTTCATCAGGTCGCCGATCGGATCGCCCTCCACCGGCTTGCCCGGCTGCGTCGCCGAGGCGACCGGGCTCGGGGCCTGCTGCTCGATCCGGGCCGCGGCCGGCCGGCTGCTCGCATTGGGCTGCGCCACCCTGCGGGCATGGACGTGCTCGGCTTTCCGCACCGGACGCGCCTGCGGCTGATCCTCGAGCCCCGACAGGCTCGCCGTCATCGCGACGGGCAGGAGGGTGAAGGAGGCGGGACGCGCCAGCGTCGCTTCCGCCGTCTCGGCCTGCGACGCGCGCGCCGGCGGATCGCTCCAGGCCGTCGCAGCTTCGGCGGACGCGACGACAGAGTGTCCGCGGCGCGTTTCGAAGGCCGGATCGCGCGGATGCAGAACATGCGCGGCGGTGATCAATCCCGTAACGAGCACGGCGGTCGTGAGGATTGTGGACTTGACGTGTTCCATGATCTCAGAACGAACGGCCAAGGTCATGGTTCCGCTTGCCGCGGCCCCGACCTTCGGCCGGCATCGCCCAGCCCCCGAAACGAAAAGGGCGGCCCGCCGGGCCGCCCTTTCGCAGGTCGTGGATCGCTTCGCGGCCTACTCGGCCGCGGCCGAGGGCAGCTCGCCCAGCGGCCGGGCGCCGCTGTCGGACGCCTTCTGCTGGAGGATCATGCTGTCGCGGCGGCGTGCCACCGCGCGGATGTCGGCCACCATCGAGCCGGTGCCCGCGGGGATGAGCGAGCCGACGATGACGTTCTCCTTGAGGCCTTCCAGGTGGTCGATCTTGCCGTTGACCGCGGCTTCCGTGAGGACCCGGGTGGTCTCCTGGAACGAGGCCGCCGAGATGAACGACTTCGTCTGCAGCGACGCCTTGGTGATGCCGAGCAGGACGGGGACGCCCTGGACCGGCTTCTTGCCCTCGGCGAGGAGCTTCTCGTTGACCTCGGTCAGCTCCGTGCGGTCGATCTGGTCGCCCGCCAGGATGTCCGAGTCGCCGCCGTCGGTGATCTCGACCTTCTGCAGCATCTGCCGGACGATGACCTCGATGTGCTTGTCGTTGATCGACACGCCCTGGAGCCGGTAGACCTCCTGGATCTCGTTGACGAGGTAGGCGGCCAGCTCCTCCACGCCCTTGATCGCCAGGATGTCGTGCGGCGCCGGGTTGCCGTCGACGATGTAGTCGCCGAGCTCGACCACGTCCCCGTCCTGAAGGTGGATGTGCTTGCCCTTCGGGATCAGGTACTCGACCGTCTCCGAGCCGTCGTGCGGCGTCAGCGACAGGCGGCGCTTGTTCTTGTAGTCGCGCCCGAAGGCGATGGTGCCCGACTTCTCGGCGATGATCGCCGCGTCCTTCGGGCGCCGCGCCTCGAACAGCTCCGCCACCCGCGGCAGACCGCCGGTGATGTCGCGGGTCTTGGCCGAATCGGTGGAGACGCGGGCGAGGATGTCGCCGGCCTTCACCGAGCCGCCCGGGTCGTAGCCGATGATGGCGTCGACCGGCAGGAAGTAGCGGGCGTCCGAGCCGCGCGGCAGCTTGACCGGCTTGCCCTCGGCATCGACGACCACCATCGCCGGCTTGAGGTCCGAGGTGCGCGCCGAGCCGCGCCAGTCGATGACGACGCGCTTGGCGATGCCGGTCGACTCGTCGGTGGTCTCGGTGATCGACTGGCCGTCGACCATGTCCTCGTACATCACCACGCCGTCCGTCTCGGTGATGATCGGGCGGGTGTAGGGGTCCCACTCGGCGATGCGCTGGCCGCGCTTGACCTTGTCGCCGTCGTCGACCCGCAGGCGCGCGCCGTACTGGAGGCGGTGCACCGCCCGCTCCGTGCCGTCGGCGCCGACGATCACCACCGCCACGTTGCGGCCGGTGGCGATCAGGTCGCCGTCCGAGTTCTTGGCGATCGCGCGGTTGCGGATCTTGATCGTGCCCTCGAAGCTCGACTCGATGAAGGACGAATCCGCGATCTGCGCTGCGCCGCCGATGTGGAAGGTGCGCATGGTGAGCTGGGTGCCCGGCTCGCCGATCGACTGCGCCGCGATGACGCCGACGGCCTCGCCCATGTTGACGGGCGTGCCGCGGGCGAGGTCGCGCCCGTAGCAGGTGGCGCAGACGCCCTGGCGGGTCTGGCAGACCAGCACCGAGCGGATCTTCACCTCCTGGATCCCGGCCGCCTGGATGGCGGGCAGGTGACGCTCCTCGATGGTCTCGCCGGTCTTGACGATGACCGTGCCGTCCTGGGCGACGAGATCCTCCGCCGTGGCGCGGCCGAGGATGCGGATCGCCAGCGTCGCGACGACCTGGCCGGCATCGATGATGGCGCGCATCTTGATGCCGTTGGTGGTGCCGCAATCGACCTCGCGGATGACCGCATCCTGCGCCACGTCAACGAGGCGGCGGGTCAGGTAGCCGGAGTTGGCGGTCTTCAACGCCGTGTCCGCGAGGCCCTTGCGGGCGCCGTGGGTGGAGTTGAAGTACTCGAGCACGTCGAGGCCTTCCTTGAAGTTCGAGATGATCGGCGTCTCGATGATCTCGCCCGAGGGCTTGGCCATCAGGCCGCGCATCGCCGCGAGCTGCTTCATCTGCGCCGGCGAGCCGCGCGCACCGGAATGGCTCATCATGTAGATCGAGTTGATCTGCTTGTCGGCGCCCTGGTCGTCCTTCTGGACGGTCGAGATCCGGAGCATCATCTCGGCGGCGAGCTTGTCCGAGCACTTGGCCCAGGCGTCGACGACCTTGTTGTACTTCTCGCCCTGGGTGATCAGGCCGTCGTTGTACTGCTGCTCGTAGTCCTTCACCAGCGTGCGCGTGGTGTCGACGATGGTCCACTTATTCTCCGGCACGACCATGTCGTCCTTGCCGAACGAGATGCCGGCCTTGAACGCGTGGTTGAAGCCGAGCGCCATGATGCGGTCGCAGAAGATCACCGACTCCTTCTGACCGCAGTGGCGGTAGACGGTGTCGATCATCGACGAGATCTCCTTCTTGGTCATCAGCTTGTTGACGACGTCGAAGGGCACCTTGGCGTGCAGCGGCAGCGCGCCGGACAGGATCACCCGGCCGGGCGTGGTGTCGTAGGTCTTGGTCAGCGGCTCGCCGTCGGGGCCGATGCCCTTCCAGCGCCACTTGATCTTCGAGTGCAGCTTCACCGACTTGGCGGCCAGGGCGTGCTCGAGCTCGCCCATGTCGCCGTAGACGCCCTGCATCGGGTTGGTCTTGTGGTCGGGCTGGAACGCGCCGACCAGGCCCTCGCCGACGATGGAGAGGTAGTACAGGCCGAGCACGATGTCCTGCGAGGGCACGATGATCGGCTGGCCGTTGGCCGGGTGCAGGATGTTGTTGGTCGACATCATCAGGACGCGCGCCTCCAGCTGAGCCTCGAGGCTCAGGGGGACGTGCACGGCCATCTGGTCGCCGTCGAAGTCGGCGTTGAACGCGGCGCAGACCAGCGGGTGCAGCTGGATCGCCTTGCCCTCGATCAGCTTCGGCTCGAACGCCTGGATGCCGAGGCGGTGGAGCGTCGGCGCGCGGTTGAGCATCACCGGGTGCTCGCGGATCACCTCGTCGAGGATGTCCCAGACCTCGGGCTTCTCCTTCTCGACGAGCTTCTTGGCCTGCTTGACGGTGGCCGAGAAGCCCTTGGCGTCGAGGCGCGCGTAGATGAACGGCTTGAACAGCTCGAGCGCCATCTTCTTCGGCAGGCCGCACTGGTGCAGCTTCAGCTCCGGGCCGACCACGATGACCGAGCGGCCCGAATAGTCGACGCGCTTGCCGAGCAGGTTCTGGCGGAAGCGGCCCTGCTTGCCCTTGAGCATGTCGGCGAGCGACTTCAGCGGGCGCTTGTTGGCGCCGGTGATGACGCGGCCGCGGCGGCCGTTGTCGAACAGCGCGTCGACCGCCTCCTGCAGCATCCGCTTCTCGTTGCGGATGATGATGTCGGGCGCGCGCAGCTCGATCAGACGCTTGAGGCGGTTGTTGCGGTTGATCACGCGACGGTAGAGGTCGTTCAGGTCCGACGTGGCGAAGCGGCCGCCGTCGAGCGGAACCAGCGGGCGCAGGTCCGGCGGGATCACGGGGACGACGGTCAGGATCATCCACTCGGGCTTGTTGCCCGACATCTGGAACGCCTCGATGATCTTGAGGCGCTTCAGGAGCTTCTTCGGCTTCAGCTCGGAGGTCGTGGTGGCGATCTCCTCACGCAGCGAGTCGGCGATGCCGTCGAGGTCGAGCTCCTGCAGGATGCGCCGGATCGCCTCGGCGCCGATCATCGCCGTGAACGAATCCTCGCCGTACTCCTCCTGGGCGCGCAGGTACTCCTCCTCCGACAGGAGCTGGCGCTCCTTGAGGGGGGTGAGGCCCGGCTCGATGACGCAGTAGGACTCGAAGTAGAGGATCCGCTCGAGATCCTTGAGCGGCATGTCGAGCAGCAGGCCGATGCGGCTCGGCAGCGACTTCAGGAACCAGATGTGGGCGACCGGGGCGGCGAGCTCGATGTGGCCCATGCGGTCGCGCCGCACGCGCGCGAGGGTGACCTCGACGCCGCACTTCTCGCAGATGACGCCCTTGTACTTCATGCGCTTGTACTTGCCGCACAAGCACTCGTAGTCCTTGATCGGCCCGAAGATGCGGGCGCAGAACAGGCCGTCACGCTCCGGCTTGAAGGTCCGGTAGTTGATCGTCTCGGGCTTCTTGATCTCGCCGTAGGACCACGAGAGGATCTTTTCGGGGCTGGAGATCGAGATCTTGATCTGGTCGAAGCTCTGGGGCTGAGCCTGCTGGTTGAAAAGGTTCATGACCTCTTGGTTCATGATCCGCTCCTTGCTTGACGGGAACGCGCGCCCTGCGCCGGCGCCGTCCACGTCCTGAAATCAACTCGGCGCCGCGCCCTTCAAAGGCGCCGCTGGCCGTCGGCCCGTCCGGAGGCTCCGCCCCTCCCCGCTCGAACCGTGCCGGCGTTGGCGCCGGCACGGGAGGTGTCTTGTTTCGGCTACTCGGCTGCGTCGGCCGGCGGCTCCAGGGCGTCGTTGGCGGCCTTCTTGGACGAGGTCAGCTCGACGTTGAGGCCGAGCGACCGCATCTCCTTCACCAGCACGTTGAAGCTCTCCGGGATGCCGGCCTCGAAGGTGTCGTCGCCGCGGACGATCGCCTCGTAGACCTTGGTGCGGCCGGCCACGTCGTCCGACTTCACCGTGAGCATCTCCTGCAGCGTGTAGGCCGCACCGTAGGCCTCCAGCGCCCAGACCTCCATCTCGCCGAAGCGCTGCCCGCCGAACTGCGCCTTACCGCCGAGCGGCTGCTGGGTGACCAGCGAGTACGGGCCGATCGAGCGGGCGTGGATCTTGTCGTCCACGAGGTGGTGGAGCTTCAGCATGTAGATGTAGCCCATCGTCACCTTGCGGTCGAAGGCCTCGCCGGTGCGCCCGTCGTAGAGCGTCGACTGGGCCGACCGGTCGAGCCCGGCCATCTCCAGCATGGTCTCGATGTCGGCTTCCTTGGCGCCGTTGAACACCGGGGTCGCCATCGGCACGCCGCGGCGCACGTTGTTGGCGGCCTCGGCCATGTCCTCGTCCGACAGGCCTTCCAGCTCCGACGGGGAGTAGATCGCCTGCATCTCCTCCTTCAGCGGGCCGATGTCTTGGCTCTTCAGGTAGGCGTCGACCGCCTTGCCGACCTTGCGGCCGAGGCCGGCCGCGGCCCAGCCGAGGTGCGTTTCGAGGATCTGGCCGACGTTCATGCGCGAGGGCACGCCGAGCGGGTTGAGCACGATGTCGGCATGCGTCCCGTCCTCCAGGAACGGCATGTCCTCGATCGGCACGATCCGCGACACCACGCCCTTGTTGCCGTGGCGGCCGGCCATCTTGTCGCCCGGCTGGATCTTGCGCTTCACCGCGACGAAGACCTTGACCATCTTCATCACGCCGGGGGGCAGCTCGTCGCCGCGCTGCAGCTTCTCGACCTTGTCGAGGAAGCGCTGCTCGAGGCGCTTCTTCGACTCGTCGTACTGCTTCTGCATCGCCTCCATCTCGGTCATGAGACGGTCCTCGACGACGGCGAACTGCCACCATTGCGAGCGCGGGTACTCGTTGATGAGCTCACGCGTCAGCGTGGTCTCCTTCTTGAAGCCCTTCGGCCCGGCGATCGGCGCCTGGCCGATCAGCACGCCCGAGAGGCGGGCGTAGGTGTTGCGGTCCAGGATCGCCTGCTCGTCGTCGCGGTCCTTGGCGAGGCGCTCGATCTCCTCGCGCTCGATCGCCTGGGCGCGCTCGTCCTTGTCGACGCCGTGGCGGTTGAACACCCGGACCTCGACGATCGTGCCGGTCACGCCCGGGGGGACCCGGAGCGAGGTGTCGCGCACGTCGGACGCCTTCTCGCCGAAGATCGCGCGGAGGAGCTTCTCCTCCGGCGTCATCGGGCTCTCGCCCTTCGGCGTGATCTTGCCGACGAGGATGTCGCCGGCATGGACCTCGGCGCCGATGTAGACGATGCCGGCCTCGTCGAGGTTCTTCAGCGCCTCCTCCGAGACGTTCGGGATGTCGCGGGTGATCTCCTCCGGGCCCAGCTTGGTGTCGCGGGCCATCACCTCGAACTCCTCGATGTGGATCGAGGTGAACACGTCATCCTTCACGATCCGCTCGGAGAGCAGGATCGAGTCCTCGAAGTTGTAGCCGTTCCACGGCATGAACGCGACGAGGACGTTGCGGCCGAGCGCGAGCTCGCCGAACTCGGTGGACGGGCCGTCGGCGATGATCTCGCCCTTTTTCACCGGCTCTCCCACGCGAACCAGCGGCTTCTGCGTGATGCAGGTCGACTGGTTGGAGCGCTGGAACTTCTGCAGGCGGTAGATGTCGACGCCGGGCTTGGTGGCGTCGGCCTCCTCCGTCGCGCGGATGACGATGCGGGTGGCGTCCACCTGGTCGACGATGCCGGAGCGGCGGGCGGCGATGGCGGCGCCGGAGTCGCGGGCGACCACGGCCTCCATGCCGGTGCCGACGAACGGCGCGTCGGCGCGCACCAGCGGCACCGCCTGCCGCTGCATGTTCGAGCCCATCAGCGCGCGGTTGGCGTCGTCGTTCTCGAGGAACGGGATCAGCGCCGCGGCGACCGACACGAGCTGCTTCGGCGACACGTCCATCAGGTCGACGCGCTCCGGCCCGACGACGATCACGTCGCCGGCGCGGCGGCAGACCACCAGCTCCTCGGTGAGCTTCTTGTTCTCGTCCATCTGCGCGTTGGCCTGGGCGACGTAATACTTCGCCTCCTCCATCGCGGAGAGGTACGAGACCTCGTTGGTGACGACGCCGTCCTTGACCCGGCGGAACGGGGTCTCGATGAAGCCGTACTTGTTCACCCGCGCGAAGGTCGCGAGCGAGTTGATTAGGCCGATGTTCGGGCCTTCCGGCGTCTCGATCGGGCAGATGCGGCCGTAATGGGTCGGGTGCACGTCGCGCACCTCGAAGCCGGCGCGCTCGCGGGTCAGGCCGCCCGGGCCGAGCGCCGAAAGGCGGCGCTTGTGCGTCACCTCGGAGAGCGGGTTGGTCTGGTCCATGAACTGCGACAGCTGCGACGAGCCGAAGAACTCGCGCACGGCCGCGGCCGCAGGCTTGGCGTTGATGAGGTCCTGCGGCATCACCGTGTCGATGTCGACCTGGGACATGCGCTCGCGGATGGCGCGCTCCATGCGGAGCAGGCCAAGGCGGTACTGGTTCTCCATCAGCTCGCCGACCGAGCGCACCCGGCGGTTGCCGAGGTGGTCGATGTCGTCGATCTCGCCCTTGCCGTCGCGCAGCTCGACGAGCGCCATGACGACCGCCAGCATGTCCTCCTTGCGGAGCGTGCGGACGGTGTCTTCGGCGTCGAGGTCGAGGCGCATGTTCATCTTCACGCGGCCGACGGCGGACAGGTCGTAGCGCTCGCTGTCGAAGAACAGCGAGTGGAACATGGCCTCGGCCGTCTCCAGGGTCGGCGGCTCGCCCGGGCGCATGACGCGGTAGATGTCGAACAGCGCGCCTTCGCGGGCGGAGTTCTTGTCTACGGCGAGCGTGTTGCGGATGTAGGGGCCGATGTTGACGTGGTCGATGTCGAGCACCGGGATCTCGGCGACGCCGACCTCCTCGAGGCTCTTAAGCAGCTTCTCGGAGATCTCCTCGCCGGCCTCGGCCCAGATCTCGCCGGTGTTCACATCGACGAGGTCCTCGGCAACGTACTGGCCGACCAGGTCCTCGTCGGTCGCCTTGAGGAACTTGGTCCCTTTCTCGGCGATCTGGCGGGCGTTGCGGGCGTTGAGCTTCTTGCCGGTCTCGAGCACGACCTCGCCGGAATCGGCGTCGATCAGGTCGACCGAGGCCTTGAAGCCCTTCAGCCGCTCGGCGTCGAACGGCACGCGCCAGTCTGCGCCGTCCCGGTCGTAGACGACCTTGTTGTAGAAGGTCGACAGGATCTCCTCGCCGGACAGCCCGAGCGCGTAGAGCAGCGACGTCACCGGCAGCTTGCGCTTCCGGTCGATGCGGACGTGCACGATGTCCTTGGCGTCGAACTCGACGTCGAGCCAGGAGCCGCGATACGGGATGATCCGGGCGGCGAACAGCAGCTTGCCCGAGGAGTGGGTCTTGCCCTTGTCGTGGTCGAAGAACACGCCCGGGGAGCGGTGCATCTGCGAGACGATGACGCGCTCGGTGCCGTTGACGATGAAGGTGCCGTTCTCCGTCATCAGGGGCATGTCGCCCATGTAGACGTCCTGCTCCTTGATGTCCTTGACCGACTTGGCCGCCGTGTCGGGATCGACGTCGAACACGATAAGCCGCAGGGTCACCTTCAGCGGGGCCGCGAAGGTGATGCCGCGCTGGCGGCACTCGTCGACGTCGTATTTCGGCTGCTCGAACGTGTAGCGGACGAATTCGAGGAGCGCCGTCGAGGAGAAGTCCGAGATCGGGAACACGCCCCGGAACACGCTCTGCAGGCCCTCGTCGCCGCGGCCGCCCTCGGGCTCGTCCATCATCAGGAACTGGTCGTAGGACGCCTTCTGAACCTCGATGAGGTTCGGCATCTCGGCGACTTCCTTGATCTTGCCGAAGAACTTCCGAATGCGCTTGCGACCGACCAGCGTATTGGCCATGTGACCTCGCTCCACCATCTTCGCGTCCTGGTCGCCCGGGGAAGTCTCGCCGACTCCCGCGCCGGGCCATGGCTCGCGTCCCGCCGGACCGCGCCACCCGAATTCATGATCTCGATCGGCTCGTTCCGAGCCGGGACCCGTCTCAGGGTCCGCCGGCCGCCGAAGCGGCCTCAGCCCGCGGGTGCGAACACCCGCGGGCTGCGGTCACGGCCGGCTCCCGAGGGAACCGGCCGCGCGGTGACGGGCCGGGGATCGGCCCATCGTCGGCTTACTTGAGCTCGACCTTGGCGCCGGCCTTCTCGAGCTGCGCCTTGAGCTTCTCGGCCTCGTCCTTGGCGACCGACTCCTTGACGGCCTTCGGGGCGCCCTCGACGAGGTCCTTGGCTTCCTTGAGGCCGAGGCCGGTGATCGCGCGGACCTCCTTGATGACCTCGATCTTCTTGTCGCCGGCGGCGGTGAGCATGACCGTGAACTCGGTCTGCTCCTCGGCGGCGGCAGCCGGACCGGCGGCCGGGCCGGCAGCCACGGCGACGGCGGCGGCGGCCGAGACGCCCCACTTCTCCTCGAGCATCTTGGCGAGGTCGGCGGCCTCGAGAACGGTCAGCGACGACAGGTCGTCGACGAGCTTGGCAAGATCAGCCATGGTGATGATCCTCTAACGATATCGGTGTGAAGGGATGGGTTTGAAAGGGGAAACGACCGTCAGGCCGCTTCGTCCTTGGTGGCATAGGCTCCGAACACGCGGGCGAGCTTGGCCGCCGGCGCATTGACGACCTGGGCGATCTTGGTCGCGGGAGCCTGGACGAGGCCCACGATCTTGGCGCGCAGTTCGTCGAGGGACGGGAGCGAGGCGAGGGCCTTCACGCCGTCCGGGTTCAGAGCGGTCGCGCCCATGGCGCCGCCGAGGATCACGAGCTTGTCGTTGGCCTTGGCGAAATCCACCGCCACCTTGGCGGCCGCGACCGGATCGCTCGAATAGGCGAGCAGGGTCGGGCCCTTCAGGAGGGGCTTGATGGAGGCGACGTCCGTGCCATCGAGAGCGATGCTGGCGAGGCTGTTCTTCGCGACCTGCACGGTGGCGCCGGCGAGCTTCATCTGCGAACGCAGCTTCTGCATCTCGGCGACCGTGAGGCCTTTGTAGTGGGCCACGACGACGACGGCGCTCTTTGCGAACACGCCGTTGAGCGTCGAGACGAGATCAGCTTTTGCTGTCCTGTCCACTGGGGCTCTCTCCGGTTGGGCGAAACCCGAGAATGGGTCCGCCGGTTGCACGTGCCGCCCGGGACGGATCTTCGGCCTCATGGAAGCCGAAAACGTCCTGGACGACGCTTCACGGCCCTGTCCCCCGGTGCCGCCCCCGCGAGGGGTGCGATGCCTAAGGGCTGAGATGGTTCAAACCGATGCCTTCACGCCGTCCCTCATCGGTCGGGCGCTTCGAAAATGCGGTCTTCCCCGTCTGTGCAGGCTGGTGGATTAAGCCGGCGAACCGGCACCTGCAGTCTCGGACAGGACATGGCCGGACGCGGCCCTCAGAGGTTTTCACCCCTCAGGTCCTGCCGGCCATCGACGCCCGGTCACCCAGGCGGCGTCTCGATACGGGAACCCGACCGGGCGGACGGGCTCCCTGAACAAACATGAAAATTGCGTGGAGCGCGGTGTATAGAGCCAAGCAAGCCGCCTGCCAAGGGCCAAGACGCGACTTTTCCGACTTAGGCAAACGCGCGGTGTCCTCGGGTGGCCGAGCTCCTACCCGAGCCGGTCGATGGCTCCGAGCGGCTTCTCGGACGGACTCTGCGTTGGATTTGCGATTCGGTGCGGATGGTCGGCCTTCTCCGACGCTTGATAAGCTCTCCACCGGGCTGCCGGATTTCGACCGATTGTGCTGAAGGTTCGGGCGTCGTCATGGCCGTGTGCCGTCGCAGCCCGACCTCGAGGCGAGTCCCATGCAGCGCGTACAACGGCAGGACTGGATCGACGTCGCTCGCGGCATCGGGATCATTCTGGTCGTGTTCGGCCACGTCCTCCGGGGAACCGTCAAGGCGGGGATCGTGCCTGACACATCCGCGACCCAGTGGGTGGATTTCGGTCTGTACACCTTCCACATGCCGCTGTTCTTCTTCCTGGCCGGACTGAACCTGCCCGGCAGCCTTCGACGCGGACGGGTGCCGTTTCTTCAAGCCAAGCTCTGGACGATCGGCCTTCCCTACGTGATCTGGACGTTCATCCAGGGCAGCGTGATGATCCTGCTGGCGCAGGACATCAACACGCATGTCACTCCCGCCGACCTTCTCGCCTTCCCGTACCGTCCCCTTGGACCGCTTTGGTTTCTCTACGCCCTTCTGATCTGCCACGTGCTGGCCGCCATGATTCCCGATCGCAGACTGTTCGCCGCCATCGCGGCGGCGGGATTCGTGATCTTCTTTCGGCTCCCGGAGGTTCCAAGCCTCGTGCTGACCCTGCACAACCTTCCGTTCTATCTCGCAGGTGCCTATGCCGGGCACGCCGTGGCGGCTTGGCGAACGCCGGTGAGCCTGTCGGGGATCGCACTCATCTGGACGGGCTTCGCCCTGGCGGTCGTGGGTGCCTGGACGGTCTCCGGCTTCAGCCCGATGGCGCTAGCGGCGCTACCTGCCTGTTGTCTCGGCATTCTCGGCGTCGTGTGGGTGAGTAAGCGTATCGGTGGCGGCGCGCTCGCCACGGTCGGCCTGCTCTCGCTCTCGATCTTCGTCATGCACTCGCTGGCCGCGGCCGGCCTGCGCGTGGCCATGACGCGCCTTCACGTTCCGCCCGACCCCATGGTCTACCTGATCTCGGGGACGGCCTTCGGCATCCTGGGCCCGATGCTCGCACATCGGCTCCTCGCCCGATGGAACACGCTGTCGGTGTTGGGGCTCGGAGCGCCGCCGTGGCGCCACCGCATCGCCGTCTCGGACACAGCCCGGTAACGTCTCGACGGTCGGCCCGCTCGGTTAGGCTGCCTCGCGCTCCGGCACGAAGCGCTTGCGGGCGTTCTCCCACCACGAGCGCTGCCGCGCCGCCTCGGTCTCGGCGGCCTTGGCCGCGTAGAACGAGGCGTTGTGCTCGCCGCGCAGGGCCTCGCGGGTGAATCGGATCAGGTGGTGGGCGACGAAGCCCATGTTGAACACCGCCTCGATCTGCCCACGCCTCAGGGCGTAGACGGCCGCCGACCAGAACGGCTTGCGGTAATCCGAGAAGATGCCCACCCGGGTGATGATGTTGAACCCGAGGATCAGCCCGCGGCGCAGGTTGGTGAAGGTCAGCTTGCCCTTCGTCGGGGTGACGATGCGATTCGGGTAGGTCGTCGCGCACTGGTGCTTGAAGCGCTCGAAGATCTTCTCCGGCGCGTAGGCGTGCGCGATCGCCCGGCGCCAGCTCGACACCACGGTGTCGTGCGGGCGCTTGAACAGGACGTTCGACTCGAGCGCCGCGTCGTGGACGAGGCGCCCTTCCCGCTGCAGCCGGTCCCAAAGCGGCGTCTTCGGCAGGGCCTGGAGGATGTTGATCGTCAGGACCGGGATGCCCGACTTGTCGATGAAGTCGATCAGGTACTGCTCGGAGGCGTCCGAGTCGGAGTCGAGGCCGAGGATGATGCCCGACGTCACCTCGAGGCCGTAGGAGTTCAGCGTCTCGATCGCGCCGTACATCGGCACGGCGGCGTTGTGGGTCTTGTCGATGCCCTTGAGCGCGTCCTCCTCCGGCGTCTCGATGCCGACGAACACGGTCATGAAGTTCGCCTGCCGCATCAGCTCGAGGATCTCGGGCTGCTTGGCCATGTTGAGGGTCGCCTCGCAGGCGAACTGGAGCGGGTAGTCGTTCTTCTTCTGCCACGCGACGAGGTGCGGGAGCATGTCCCGTGTCGCCTTGCGGTTGGCGATGAAGTTGTCGTCGACGAAGTAGACCACCGCCGGGTGGCCGGGCTGGCTGATGATCGCGTCGAGCTCGGCGCACATCTGCTCGGGGCTCTTCAGCCGCGGCTGGCGCCCGTAGAGCTGCGGGATGTCGCAGAACTCGCAGCGGTAGGGGCAGCCCGAGGAGAATTGCAGCGAGCCGATCAGGTAGCGCTTCAGCGGGGTCGCCTCGTAGGCCGGCGCCGGGAAGTCCGAGAGCGGCAGCCGCTCCTTGGTCTCGAGCCGGACCTGGGACGGGGGCCGCGCCAGGTCGCGGTCGAGGATCGCGACGAGCGCGTCCGTGGCGTCGCCGATCTCGCCCATGTGGAGGTAGTCGAAGTCGGGATACTTCTCGGGGGCGCCGGAGACCGAGGGGCCGCCGAGCACCGTCACCTTGCCCGCGGCGTGCGCGCGCTTGGCGATCTCGTGGATCTGCGGCTCCTGGATGTGCATGCCCGACACGAACACCGCGTCGGCCCAGGCGAACTCCTCAGGGGTGGCGCGCTTGATGTTCTCGTCGACGAACCGGCACTCCCAGGTCTCGGGCATGTAGGCCGAGATCAGCAGCAGGCCCTGGGGCGGCATGAAGGCCTTCACGCCGCCCATCAGCGGGTAGGCGTGGGAGAAGGTCCCGAAGGACGGCGTGTAGGCGGGGAAGACGCACAGGATGCGTCGCTGGGTCTGAACGGAGAGGTTGCATCGCATGGCGCCCTATTTAGCACAGCTGCGACCGTTGGCGCCCCCCTTCGCCGCGGCAATCTGCATCGTGATCGCCGGGTGCGGGGGCCGCTCCGCGGGGCTGTCTGCGCCGAGCCCCGGATCACCCTCCGCCCGCGCTTCGGCTGTCCGGGACGCGGCGCGACCCGCAACGAAAAACGCCCGGCCGCAGGGGCCGGGCGCTTCGATCGTGTCGTCGTAGCGGGACGGTCAGGCGCCGAGGACGGAGCCCGGCTCGACCTTCACGCCCGGGCCCATCGTCGAGGTGACGGCGATGCGCTGGATGTAGGTGCCCTTGGAGCCGGCGGGCTTGGCCTTGGCCACCGCGTCGGCGAACGCCTTGATGTTCTCGACGAGCTTGGCCTCGTCGAACGAGACCTTGCCGATGCCGGCGTGGACGATGCCCGCCTTCTCGACGCGGAACTCGACCGAGCCGCCCTTGGCGCCGGCGACCGCGGACTTCACGTCCATGGTGACGGTGCCGACCTTCGGGTTCGGCATCAGGCCGCGGGGGCCGAGCACCTTACCGAGCCGGCCGACAAGCGGCATCATGTCCGGGGTGGCGATGCAGCGATCGAACTCGATCTTGCCGCCCTGGACGATCTCGAGCAGGTCCTCGGCGCCGACGATGTCGGCACCGGCCGCCCGGGCGTCGTCCGCCTTGGCGCCGCGGGCGAACACCGCCACCCGCACCGTCCGGCCGGAGCCGTTGGGCAGGTTGCAGACGCCGCGGACCATCTGGTCGGCGTGGCGCGGGTCGACGCCGAGGTTCATCGAGACCTCGACGGTCTCGTCGAACTTGGCATTGGCCTTGGCCTTCACCATCGCGATCGCCTCGGCGATCCCGTAGAGCTTGGTCGGGTCGATGCCCTCGCGGGCGGCGCGGATGCGCTTGCCTTCGTGTGCCATGGTGCCCTCCCCTTACGCGGTGACTTCGAGGCCCATGGCCCGCGCGGAGCCACGGATCATCGCGACGGCGGCATCCACCGAATCGCAGTTCAGGTCGGGCATCTTCTTCTCGGCGATCTCGCGAAGCTGCGCCTCGGAGACCTTGCCGACGGTCGGGCCCTTGCCGGGGGTCTTGGAGCCGGAGGCCGGCTTCTTGCCGATCTTCAGGCCCGCGGCCTTCTTCAGGAAGAAGGTGACCGGCGGCTGCTTCATCTCGAAGGTGAAGCTGCGATCCTGGTAGGCCGTGATCACGACCGGGATCGGGGTTCCCTTCTCGATCTGCGCGGTCTTCGCGTTGAAGGCCTTGCAGAATTCCATGATGTTGAGGCCGCGCTGACCGAGCGCGGGACCGATCGGCGGCGACGGGTTGGCGGCGCCGGCCGGGACTTGAAGCTTCACGTAGCCCGTGATCTTCTTCGCCATGGGACTGCTCCCAAATGATTGCGCGCCGCCGGGCTGCCTGAGGCTCGGTCGGACGGGCGGTTGCAGGTCGCGGTGCGGACCGTTGGCCCCGGCGGCGAACCGGGCGGGCCTTCCGCGGGCTTTCGCGAACAGGAAGCAGCGAAGACGGAATGGGTGGGCCGGTGCATCGCATCGGCCGATCCGAAAGGGCGTGGTGCCCTCGATCCGCTATTCGCTCCTCCCGATCCGCTCTACGTCAGGCCTTCTCGACCTGGGCGTATTCGAGTTCCACCGGGGTGGCGCGGCCGAAGATCGACACGGCGACCTTCAGGCGCGAGCGGCTCTCGTCGACTTCCTCGACGGTGCCGTTGAACGAGGCGAAGGGGCCGTCGGCGACGCGGACGGTCTCGCCGATCTCGAAGGAGATCGACGGCTTCGGACGGTCGACTCCCTCGGCGACCTGGCCCTTGATCCGCTCGGCCTCGGCGTCCGGGATCGGCACCGGCTTCGACTTGTCGGCGCCGAGGAAGCCCGTGACCTTCGGGGTGTTCTTGATCAGGTGGTAGACCTCGTCGGTGAGGTCGCACTTCACCAGCACGTAGCCGGGGAAGAACTTCCGCTCCGCGTCGACCTTGCGGCCGCGGCGGACCTCGACGACCTTCTCGGTCGGGACCATCACCTCCTCGAAGAGGTCCATGAGCCCACGCTGGGCCGCCTGATCCTTGATGGACTGGGCGACCTTGTTCTCGAAGTTCGAGTAGGCGTGGACGATGTACCAGCGCTTCGACACGGTTCTGATCGACTCCTGCATGTTCGCGTCGGGCCGGGGCCCGCGGACGGTGTGTGTTGCCTACAGGCCCAGGATCAGGCCGACGAGGTAGCGAAGGCCCTGGTCGACCACCGTGAAGAACAGGCTCGCGACCACCACCATCACGAAGACCATGATCGTGGTGACCGTGGTCTCCTTGCGGGTCGGCCACGTGACCTTGCGGCCCTCGTCGCGCACCTGCCCGAGGAACTCCAGCGGGCCGACGCGCTTCGGCGCGGGCCGGGCCGGCGGAGCGTTGCGCTGCGGCGGCTGGGAAGCCGCGCCGCGGACCGGGCTGCGCGCCGGATCGGCCTTCTTGGTCGCTTCGTTCGATGCCATGGCGTCAGGAACCGGGTTTCGAGAATGACGACGGGTTCGGAAGCTCGCCCGAACGAGCCCGAACCGACAGCCGACATCGATCTCGGAGTGCGCCCGCTCTAGCGCAAGTCGTCGGGGTTGTCGACAGCCGCGGCGCGTCGCGAGCGTCAGGAGCGTGGCTTGGAACGGCAGGAAATGCAGACTGGCAGGAGTGGAGGGACTCGAACCCGCAACCTCCGGTTTTGGAGACCGGCGCTCTGACCAGTTGAGCTACACTCCTATCGCGACGCCCAATGCCCGATCGGGCGCCGGGATGCAAGAGCCGGGAACGCCGGAAATGCGTCACCGACCGTGATCGGCCCGCTCCGTCGCCGTCAGCGGGCGCAGTCCCGTTCGGTCGAAGCGGAAGAGCTCGTCGCTGCGGCCGTAAGGGCCCTTCCGCAGCCGGTCGCGCACCTCCGCGGCGAGGCCGATGCGGGCCTTGCTGTCGGCGGGCCACGCCATCAGCAGGTCGCGGGTCGGGATCGCGACCGTGATGCCATCGGCTTTCAGCGCCGTGCGGATCTCGTCGAGATAGCCGGGCAACATCAACCGCGCGGCGTCGTAGTCATCGCCGGCATTGGTCATGGCGAGGATGGGGGTGCCGCCGTCGACCGCGAGGGCGAACGCGGCCTCCTTCGAGGCCGCGGCGAGGTTGGCCAGCGCCGGAACCTCGATGGCGGTTCGGATCGCCGCGGCATCGACGCCCCACCCTTCGAGCATCGGCCGGGTCAGGTAGCGCATCCGGTCCGCCCCATCGATGACGTAGGCCACGACCAGGGTCTCCGAGAAGGTCCGCGTGGCGAGGTCCGGCACCTGGGCGAGGATCGCGCGCGGCAGGAGCTGCGGGCGCAGCTGCGCCCGGATCGCCGCGAGGCTCGGCTCGCCGGGCGACGGCGCCGCGTCCATGCCCTTCAGCGCGGTGGAGAGATACGCCTCGATCATCCGCCGGCGCGCGTCGCCGGCGAGCGGGGCGACCCGCGGATACAGGTTGGTGAGGGCGATCGTGCTGCGGCCGACCAGGATCTGTCCCGGATCACGGTCGGGGCGGATCTCCGCGCCCAGCCGGATCGCCCGCAGGATGGCCGCCACCTCGTCGCGGAAGCGTCCGTCGCTCAGGGCGTCGGCACGGGCCGGGCAAATCAGGATCGCGCTCGCGGCGGCGGCGAGCCACAGGCGGCGCGTCGACCACGGAAACCCGATGGCGGTGTTCATTCCTGGGGCTCCGCGGCTCGTCGCGGATGGCAGGAAAATAAACCGACGGCTCCCTGTCAAGCTCGGGGTCGGCAGGGAGGGATGGAATGCCGATGTCAGGCGGTGACAACGGGGTCGCGAGCCGATCCCGCGGCCTCCGCGACGAGACACGGCCGGCGAAGACCGCCGGCCGTGCCGAATCGCTCGAGCGACTACGCGTTGATGGCGGCGACGACGCCGGCGCCGACGGTTCGGCCGCCCTCGCGGATGGCGAAGCGCAGCTTCTCCTCCATGGCCACCGGCACGATCAGCGTGACGTCCATGGTCACGTTGTCGCCCGGCATCACCAT
>NZ_JAKSXU010000051.1:0-4936 GCF_022829325.1 Methylobacterium sp. J-092
GCTTCGGCTGGATCGCCCGCTGCCGCAGGTTGGCTCGCGACCACGAGGCTACCCCGTCCTCTGCGCTCGCCTTCTTCGTCCTCGCCGCAGCCATGATCCTCGTCAGACGGATCGCCCGAGCTTTATGAAACAGGGTCTTAGACTTTAAGCTCACCACGAGCGTCCCAGGCGTATCCGCTCGATGAAGTGTCTCTATCCTCCCCGAGTCTTGCCTCAACCCCGCCGGCACTCGACGCGTAGATTTTTAGCGATGATACCGTTCGCACATACGGTGCGACTAATGGACTAGCCGACGTGAACTGGTCAATTGAGCAGTCGCCTTTCGGCAAAGTTCGCTAGCGGAGTATTAATCGGGCGGTTTGATCCTTGGCACGCGCACGAGTGAGGGCTTCTAGCCCCCGCCAATTTGACGAGGGAAATCTGCTTGCTACGTTTCCACTTCAACATTTACGATGGCGAAGACTATTTAGATAAAGATGGATTTGAATTATCCTCGTGGGAGCAAGCCCGACACGAAGCAATTCGACTAGCTGGCGAGATATTTCAGCACACGGCAGGTAAGATCTCTCTAGGCGAAGACTGGAGGATGGAATTCACTGACGAGAAAGGGTTAATCCTCTTCCGTCTAGACTTCACAGTCTTGGATGCGGCCGCAGTGCCGTCAAGGATGCTCTGATGCCGGTCGACATTCCAGGCAGTTGGCTCGTCCTTGGAACGCTTCTATTCCTGCAGAGTTCCTTAGCCGTATTGATGGCTTTCAGTGGTTGAACCTAAGAACGCCTCCCTCTCCGAGGCTGAAGAGGTGACAGCGCTCCGCCTGAAAACGATTGCAGGATTGCTTGACCTCCCCATCGCCCGCTTCTTCGATCAAAAAGCATCGAAGGGTCACGGGGACGTAATGGAGCTTCTCCGCTTGTGGCATAAGCTTCAAACCAACGAGGATCGTAGATCTGCCCTGGACTATCTACGATGGATCGCGGTGGACAGTGGCGACTAAGGTCTGGCGCTTGCCGACGATGCCCCGAAGCGCCCGCTCAACGTCGTTCACGCCCAGCTTCACCCGGTTGTTGTACCCGAAGTCGAACTCAGCGAGGTAGCAGTGCAGGTGCTGCTTGCCGCCGCGCTGGTAGGGCTCACCTACCGCCCGACCTCCCACACCGGCACGCCAACGGGGCGCCCAGGCCGGTCCCGCCGGAAGGTCTGGTTCCCATAGCGGATCCAGGTGTCGCCGATCGCCTCGACCCGGCGCGCGTTGATCATTAGGCCGCCGCAGTAATCGACACGGACCACGCCGACCGTCGGATGCACGCCGAACAGGTCGGTGGCTGTCCAGCCGAGGGCGATGGCGTCCTCGCCGAACCGATCGAGGAAGTCGATCGCGGCCTCGCGCATCTCCTGCCAGCGCAGCGCCGAGAGCCCCGGACAGGGCGGCACCGTGGGCTTCATGGCCTCAAGCGCGTCACGCCACGCCTGAACGTCGGAGGGCGTGGGTTGGATCGGTGCGGGTGATGCCATGAGTCTCGCCGGATGTGGGCCGGCGGGGATAGGGGCGTGAGCCAGGTGGCGCAACGCGGCTGACAGCCGCCGGCCGCGCTACTCCACCGACCGCAGCTTCGGCCCCGCGCCGGTGTGCACGCCCGCGAAGTTCGGCCGCGTGCTGATCCGGTCCTTCCGCCCGCAGGCCGAGCACACCAGCCGTAGCGCGACATCCGGCACGGGGAAGTCATCGGGCAGGCCGTCGAACGACATGGTGCCGCTGTGCCCGCATTCGCAGAACACCAGAAGCCCGCGCGCGCCGTTCGCCTTGCTGTTCGCGATCGTGGCCGGCGGCTGCTCGATGCCGTCGGCGTCGTACCAGCGGCGCGGGTTGCGCAGGTGCCTCGGAATGCCGGTCATTGGATCGTCGCGGAGCCGGATACGAGGCCCAGCAGCGCGGCAAGCTTTATCAGGCCCGTGTCGGTCATCTCCTCGCCATTCACGAGCCACAGGCTCAGGTCGTCGCCAGTTGGCTCGACGTATAGGCCGATCGTAGGGAGGGCTTCGACGACTTCATGGAAGGGGTCGTCGCTCACGGCGTCGTCGCCCGCGCCTTCGGGTTGAGCCGGTCTCGCATCTCTTTGCCGGTCTTGAAGACCAGCTTCGACTTCGCCTCGACCGAGACGGGCGCACCGGATCTCGGGTTGCGACCCATTCTCGCTCGTGCCTCCACGATGGTGAAGGCCCCGAACCCGCGCAGCTCGACACGATCGCCGGCCACGATGGCGTCCGCGATCCGGCCTAGGATGGCGTCGACCACGGCCTCGCAATCTCTCGCGTAGAGTTGCGGGTTCGCGTCGGCAAGGTGCTGAACGAGTTCGGATCGGATCATGAAGGCGCAGGAAGCGCATCGCGCCGGAGACGACAACCCCGCCGCCTGACACTCCCGACGTTGACTTAACGTGCTGCCCGACCGAACGGATGTTGAGGCTGAGGTGTCAGACTCCCGTAGCTGCGACGAGTGACTAGGCTGCTTCTCTCACGCCGGCCTGGCGTAGCATCGCCAAAACGGCCTCGGGGTCATAACTGATCATCAGAAGGTAGAGGCGCAAGGCGCCGAGCGGACGCGAACGGCCCTGCTCCCAATCCCGGATCTGATTGGCACTGAAGCCGTACTCGTAGGCGAAATCGTCCTGTGAGAGATGCAGGCGCTGCCGGATCGCCTTCACGTTGATCTCAGCGGGGATGTGGAACTTGGCGGCTTCCCGCTCGCCACGCGCGATCCCGATAGCCTCATTCAGGCCTTCAGCGATCTTGTCGAATGCCCGCTTACTCATGCTCCTGCCCTCACTTTCACGACTTTCTTGCGGTACTCGGCCACCAATATCTTGCACAGATCGCCTAATGAATTCCTCTCCGCCTTCGAGAGGTTTGCCCTGTCACCCTTCGCGAATACCGTCAGGAGGAACAGTGGCAGGTCGCATCCGCTGAAAAACGTGATTGTTCGATAACCTCCGCTCTTGCCCTTACCTTTGCCTGCGATCCGTACCTTGCGACATCCACCTGTTCCTTCCATCTCGTCGCCCGCAAGCGGGTTCCGAGAGAGGTAGTCGACAAGGCTGCTCATTTCCTCATCCGACATCCCCGCCTCCTTGGCAGCTCGTCGGAATGCATGAGTTTCGCAGATCGCGTGCATAAGCCAGATATACGTGATTTACGTACTCCGACAAGTGGCTTCCGCGCCGCAGGTGCCGGAAGAGTGCGTACCAGACGTAGGAAGGCGCATCGCCTCAAGCTGAAACCAGCTAGCGTCGGCGCATTCGCCTCTACCGTTGACTTAGCCGTGCCGCCCAGCCGACATGCCATGTCCGGCTATGGCGCGTCCTGTGGCGAGTCGTAAGCCGGCATCAGGAGATCGAAGCCGCGAGATAGACCCTGAAACGACTACGGCCCCCCTGTCGCCAAACAGGAGGGCCGCAAAAATCGAGTGGCTGTGAAAGCCGAGTCGCTTCCTTTCACAAGCCATACGCTCCCCTCGGGAGTCAAGCGGGAACGCCAATTCTCGCATCGATAAGTCGTGCCTGGACCCTGGATCGCGGCCCGTGAGGGACCGTGAACGATGGACTATGTCTATGAGATCCGCCGGCAGGCGGAGGCGGCCCCGCGCGCCGCATTGCCGGCCGTCGCATCCGCGCTGTGGAAGGCGTTCGGAGAGGGGCACCTGTCCGAAGCCGAGGCCGAGGCGCTGTCCGGGCTGATTGAGGCGCGGCAGTTGTCTGAGCGTCCCACGACCTTGTCCCAGCGTCCCAACGGAGCCCCCAGGAGCCGCGCAGGCTCCCGGCCGCGTACGGATGCCTCGATGGAACGCCGCCGCCGCTGGTCAGCCTCTGGACGCCTGCCACCCGCTCTCGCGGCGCGGTTCACACTGGCCGAGCAGGCGGTGCTCGCCCTCGTCGCGGCCGAGACCGTCCGCCGGAAGGATTGCCGCCTCGCTGTCGGACACCTCGCGGCGATCGTCGGCGTGGCCGAGACGACGGTGCGCAACGCGATCCGAGAGGCGCGCAAGCTCGGGCTGGTGACGGTCGAGGAGCGGCGCGTGACGAGCTTCCGCAACGACACAAACGTGGTCCGCATCGTCTCGGCCGAGTGGACGGCTTGGCTGCGGCTGGCGCGGAAGGGGGCGGCGCTGGACACCCACCCCTCCCTTGCAGAGGAGGGAGGGTGCAAATCGGCGAAGCGCACGCCTACTGATGTTTCATACCCTGTGAAATCAGGGCTTCGGAACCCTCGAAAAGGCTGCCGACAGGCGGCGGGCGACCCTGCCGTCAGAGCCTCATCTGGAATGCGCGAGCCGAGTAGAGCGGGCCGAGCTATGCAGTAGCCGCACGCAGGCGTTCGACATGACGGACCGGTCTTGGACCGCAAGAGGTGCTATGCCGCCGGCCTCTCGACGCTCGCGCGCCGGTCGCGAATGCCGACTGGCTGCCCCAGCACCGAGAGCACGTGACGACAGGCTAGTGCGGGCCAGTTCCCTGCAACGCGCCCGTGAAGCCTTGGGCCGGGTGGTCGTGTGAAGGTCGATGCAGCGGGGAACAGGAACCGCCGGCGCCGGCTTATGGCCTGCTTTAAGGTCTACCACATGCGCTCGCTGCTTCTCCTCGCTGCCCTGGCCATTCCAGATTTTGCCCGCGCCGAGGAGGCACCGCTTGCCGTTCCAATCGTCATTCCAGGAGAGATCGGCAAGGACGCTTGTCCAACGCAAGGCCGCGTAGCGGATCAGACCGATCAGGCCGATGGAACTATCTCTGTCCGAAATGGCCCCGGTGAAAACGAGCCCTTCAAGGAGATCGACCGCCTTCGCGAGGCCGAGCCCGTCCTAGTTTGCGAACGTCTCGGAGGATGGTCCGGCATTGTCTACGGCTCTGATCTGCTTGGCTGCCGTACCACCGCCGTTCTCCCG